>JABFRG010000986.1 GCA_013141295.1 Polyangiaceae bacterium | reverse complement strand
CGGTGGCTGCGGGGACGGCCGCGGGCGCAGCAACGGTGGCGGCGGTCTGCCGCGTCGCCAGGTAGTAGGCCGTGGCGCTCGCGCTGGCCGTGAGCAAGAGCAAGCCTGCGGCGAGGCCCACCGCGGTCCAGGGAGACGTGGGCCGCGGCGCGAGGCTTTGCGCGGTGAGCGTGCCCGGTGCGGAAGCGGACGTGCCGTACGGCGACATCGGCCCCTGGCTCGACACCGTCGCCGTGGGCGAGGGGTCCCGGCCGGGCGCACCCGCCGTGCCCCCGAGAGCCCGCGCGAAGTCCACGGCGGAGCCAAAGCGCGCGTCCCGATCCCGCGCGAGGGCTCGGTCGAGCGCCACCACGATGGGCTCCGGCGCATGCGGCGCCAGCGTCGACAGCAGCGGCGCACGCTCGCGCATCATCCGGTGGAGCAGCGTCGGCAGATCGCTCTCGGGGAAGGGGCGCTGCCCGGCGATCATGCGGAACACGGTGACCGCGGCAGCGTAGAGATCGGCGCGCGCGTCCACCGGTGTCGCCTCGAACTGCTCCGGCGCCATGTAGCCGGGCGTGCCCTGCCAGCGGGGGCCCGCTGCGGTCATCTCCACCTGGGACGAGCGGCTGATGCCGAAGTCGAGGATCTTCAGGGTGCCATCCGGTAGGAGGGCGAGGTTCTCGGGCTTGATGTCTCGGTGCACGATCCCGGCGGCGTGGGCCGCAGCGAGGCCGTCGAGGAGCTGCAGCGCAATGCCCATGGCCACCGGCACCGGCAGGCGTCCTTCGCGCCGCAGCCGCGCCTCCAGAAGCTCGCCCGAGGCGAGCTCCATGACCACGAACGCGGTTCCCTCGAAGATGCCCGCGTCGAGCACCTGGACGATGTTGCGATGGCGCACCGAGGCCAGGATGCGCCCCTCGCGCACCAGACGATGCGCGTCGCCCGCCGCGCCGCGCAGCACCTTGAGGGCCACCGGCTGGTGGGTGTGCACGTGCCGCGCGCGAAAGACCGCGCCGAAGGCGCCCTCGCCCAGGGGCGCCTCGATGGCGTAGCGGTCGAGCACCGCGCCCACCTGTGCGACCCATGAAGCCATCTTGCGACGATAGCCGCGCCGGCCTCGCAGCTCAAAGCCTGCGTGCGTCAGGCCTTCTTCTTCGGAGGTGCGATCCCCAGCTCGCGCATGACCGCCTGGAGATCCTCCCAGGCCTGCCGCTTGGCCTCGGCCTGCTGTGGGCTCGGCCGCAAGAGGTAGGAGGGGTGGTAGGTGGGCATGACCAGGACCTTGCCCTGGTACAGCTTCCACTGACCGCGCATCTTGGTGATGCCCAACGTGGTGTCGAGGAGGCCCGCCACCGCGCTGTTGCCCAGGGCCACGATGACCTTGGGCTGCACCAGCCGCAGCTGCTCCTCCAGGTACGGCATGCACGCGGTCATCTCTTCCGGCGTCGGCCGTCGGTTCTCCGGCGGCCGGCACTTGATGATGTTGCAGACGTAGACGTCCTTGGCCGGATCGAGGCCCATGGCGACGATCATCTTGTCGAGGAGCTGGCCGGCCCGCCCCACGAAGGGGATGCCCGACGCGTCCTCGTCGGCCCCGGGAGCCTCGCCCACGAAGCAGAGGCGCGCCTCGGGGTTGCCGCGGGCGAACACCGTCTGCGTGCGGGTGGGCGCGAGCGTGCATCGCGTGCAGGATGCAACTTCCTGGGCGAGCACCGGGAGGCGCTCGTGGCGGTCCACCGGCGGCCCCGGGTCCACCACCGGGGCGGGCGCCGCCACCGGCCGGGCCTCGGCCGCTTCCCGGGAGAGCGAACGACCCTCCGGCGGCGGCACGAACGGCTCGAACATCGGGCCGCCGTCCTCTTCCTGGGGCTTCGGCTGGGCCATCGGCTTGGTCTTCGCGCCGAGCCGCCCTTCGACGCTGCGCTCCCCGAGCGGCGGCGGTACGAACGGCGCGAACTCCTCCTCCCGCGGGGAAGGAGGCGGGGGCGGAGGCGGAGGCGGTTCGTCGGCCTGGGCTTCCGCTGGCGGGGCGACGGCAGCAGCGCGCGCACCCGGCGGTTGCCGCGGGAACCCCACGGTGCCGGCGCCCTTGTGGAGCTCGAGGTAGCCCCGCAAGGCCGCCGCGATGTTCCGTAGCTCTGCGCGGTCCTCGTCGCTCACGGCCTCAGACTACCACGAGGCAAACCCGGCAGCCTCTCCCGTCGAGCCTTTCCCGTCGCTCCGGAGGCGCGAGCCTCAGCGGTTGAACGTAATGCGGAAGGCCTTGCGTGCGGCCACCGGGTTGCCGTCCCGGTCGAGGGCCGCCTCGAAGGATTGCCGCATGGCGCAGGCCCGGGCCTCGCGCCCGAAGCCGTGGCCGGGATCGCGCGTGACGCGCGCCGACTCGATGGATCCATCGGCTCGGGCGCTCACCTCGACGTCCACCGAAGCGGAGTCGATCTGGTCGATGTCGGCCTCGCTGGGGAAGGGACAGCTCCAGTCGCGACCGCCCCGGAGCCGTAGCGGGCGCGTGCGATCGGGACCGGCGACGGGTGCCTGAGGCGCGCCGGTGCCGCCGGGAACGCCGGTCGCTGCGGGGGCCGTGGCTCGCACCGCGGCGG
>JABFRG010000112.1 GCA_013141295.1 Polyangiaceae bacterium | reverse complement strand
TACCCGAGCTGACCGCCCAGCACCTTGCCCAGGAGCACTAGCGAGAAGCCCGCGCCGGCCTGGGTCGCCGAGAGGCGATGGTGCAGCATGGGCGCGCCGGTGGTGGCCTCGTGATAGCCGAGCACCAGAAGCGGGAGCGCGCCGATGAGGAGCCCCACGTAGCCGTAGCGATTCTTGCGGTGCGCCTTCACCAGCCACAGGGCGACCGCCACGAACAGGAGCACGCCCGAGACCTTGGAGGCCGCCGCGAGGCCGGCGCAGAGGGCCGTGAGGATGAGCGCCGTGTCCTTGGCCTTCTCGTCCTTGGCGGCCGTGGCCTGCGCCGCGAAGGCGAGCGAGCCGAGCCACCCGAAGGCGAGCAGGAGGTCCGGCGTGAAGCCGTAGAGGCCGATGGAGATCTCCGGCACCAGCGCGAACACCGTGGCGGTGATGGTGCTGGCGCGCAGGCTGGCGCCGGCGTTTCGCGCCACCCGGAACAGGAGCCACGGGACCAAGGTCGCGAAGACCGCCGTGAACATGTGCACGTGCTCCGGCGTGGGCGCGCTGCCCTGACCGAGCAGCCGCGCCAAGAGGCCGATGGCGCCCGGGTGGTCCAGGTACATGGGCTGCGGGAAGAGCGCGTAGCTCGCGTAGAGCGCCTCGCTGTCGCCGAAGCCGATGCGCGAGGCGGCGATGAGCCGCACCGCGAGCAGCGCCACCGACACCATGGCCAGTGGACGACGCTCTTCGATCCATGCCCTCAGCGGTGTAGCCACGGGTCCAGCATCCTCGCGACGTTCACCGACGGCGCGTCCTTGGTCTTCAGCATGTCCGCCAGATCCGTGCAGTATCCACGGAATCGCTCGCGGCCGTCGAGGGTCTCTTCGAGCGCCTCGCGAATGCGCTTGGCGGTGACGTTGCCCTGCACCAGCTCGGGGAAAATGCGCCGCTCCAGGAGGATGTTGGGGAGCGCGATGTGGGGCGTGCGAATGAACAGGCGCGCGAGCGCACCGGTGGCCGCGCCTACCCGATGGGCCACCACCGGCGCGACACCCGCCACCGCCGCTTCGAGGGTCGCGGTACCCGACGCGGTGAGCGCCACGTCGAAGGCCGGAAGCAGCGGGGAGATGCCCGCCAGCGGGTCCACGTCGTGGGCCTCCACCTCGTACTCCGCCGCCAGCTGCCGCATCATCCCCACGGTGCGGCTGTCGAGGCTGCTCGCCACCAGGACCCGGGCGTCGATGCTGGCGCGGTCGGCCCGCAGCTCGGCGAAGCCCTCGAGCATGACCGGCAACAGGCGCTCCACTTCTTCCGGCCGGCTGCCGGGCAGAATGGCGATGGCGTCGGCGGCCGCGGTCATCATCAGGCGGTCCCGCGCCTCGATACGCGACAGGTATTCGGTCTCCACGCCCGGGTGCCCCACGTACTCCACGTCGGCGCCGGCGTCTTCCCACAGCGCCTTCTCGAACGGGAGAATCACCGCAAATCGCGTGGCGCGGTCGGCCAGCTCCCGAGCCCGGCCGGAGCGCCAGGCCCAGACCTGCGGCGGGCTGTAGAACAGCGTGGGGATGCCCTGCTTGCGCAGCCCGTCGAGGAGCGAGGCGTTGAACTCGCTGTAGTTGAAGAGCAGCGCTGCCCGCGGCCGGCGCTCCTTGGCGGCCCGGAGCAGCTTGCTGCGCGCCAGCGCCAGCGAGGGGAGTCGAAACGCCACATCGGCGAAGCCCATGGCGGTGGTCTGCCGCAGATCGCACAGGAGCTCGGCCCCCACGCGCCGCGCCGCGGGGCCTCCCATACCGAAGGCCCGTACGCCGGGCAGCCGCGCGAGGACGTGGGCGACGGCGCGGTCACCCGAGGCTTCGCCGGCCACGATGAGAAGCTCAGTCACGAGACCCACGCTCATAGCACCCCGGGGGCTGCTGCGGGCGTCGACGTGCGCATTTCACGCCCCAACGGGCGCGCGAGGTCACCGCGGCCGCAGCTTGCGTCGCGCCGCGAGCGCGCCGAGCGCGACCAATCCCAAGGAAACGAGCCAGCCCGCGGACCCGCCGGAGCCCGGTGTGCCGGCCGCCGAGCACCCGCTGGGGGTGGTGGCGCCGCAGCTGCGATCGAGGCCGCGGCGGGGCAGGGGATTGCACGCCGCGCCGGCTTGCTCCGTGCCCTCGCCGGTGACGCGGGTCCCGTCGGGAAGGTAGGCAGAGCAGATGCCGAGCACGTCGTCGAGCTTCAGGTAGCGCTTCTTGGTCTCGCCTTGGTTGTAGGATGCATACATCGTGGCGTTGCGATCCGACGAGTGGGCGAGCCCGAGAAAATGTCCCGCCTCGTGGGTGACGATGCTGGGCAGATCGTAGCCGGCCGGGTCCACCGTGTCGGTCACCGAGACCTTGAAGGTGTAGGAGTTGATCTCCATGTCGGCGTCGTAGATCTCGCCGGTCTTCTTGTTGAAGGTCACCGTGGTGAGGCCGAGCGTGGAGCTGTCGCCGGTGGGGCTGCCGTCCACCGCGTGCGGCCACGACGTCTCCTGGAAGATGATGACGTTCTGGTTCTCGCCTTCGGCGTTGTAGCCCACCTTGCCGCACGCGGTGGACGGCAGCCCCACCGGCGAC
>JABFRG010000894.1 GCA_013141295.1 Polyangiaceae bacterium | reverse complement strand
GCCCTTCACCGGCAACGTGCGCGAGCTGAAAGGGCTGGTGGAGGCGGTCTCGGTCCTCACCGAGGGCCGGGTCATCCACCGGCGTGACCTGGCCGCCAAGAGCGAGCGAAGGCCGGCGCGCTCGGTGCCACGCGACGTGCCCGAGCGGCTGGAAGATCTGGAAGCATGGGCCATCCAGCAGGCGCTCCATCGCGAGCAAGGCAGCTTGGCGCGGGCCGCCCGCTCGCTGGGCATCGCACGCGCCACGCTCTACCGAAAAGTGGCGCTGTACGGGCTCACAGTGGACCGATCGAAGTAGCACTACCTCCCACCAAACGAAGCACGGAGGCGATTTGCCATCAGAAGCGCGCGTTCGAGAGCGCACGGACTTCATGTCCGCGCACGCCCTTACGGAGGTTCCTTATGCTCAACCGTCGTCTTGCCATCTTCGCTGCCCTGTCGCTCTCGCTCTTCGCGCTGCCCGGCGCCGATACCCAAGGATGTCAGTCACAGCCGTCGTCCGATGTGGCTCAGGACAAGATTCACACCAACTACTGGCTCTACCGCGAGAGCAACAGCGACGTCACCTACGCACGCGCGCAGTTTCGCTTCGGTAGCGGAACCGGCACATCCCTCGAGCTCGCGGGAGGCGCCTCGGTATCCGAGGGGGGCACCCCGCTCCCCTGGGGCGCGCTCCTCGACTGGTACGAGAACAAGCATGTGGGATACACCAAACAGACCACCTTCACGTACGTGGACAGCGACGGCAAGCGTCGCGAGATTCCGGTGCCGGTGATTCGCGAGGTGTCGTTCCCCGACACCCTGCCGGCGAAGCTGCCCCGCGGCGAGAGCTTCGAGCTCACGTGGGTCGGCGAGCCGCTTCTGGACGGCGAGACGATGGAGGCCGTGGTGGCGCGCGACGCCAACCGTCTGGATTTCGCCGTCTGGTACGAGACTCGCGTGGGCGCCCGCAGCGTGGTGCTCACGAAAGACGGACTGGCGAAGGTCCAGGCCGGAGGATCCATCCTCTCGCTGCGTCGGCACCGCAATTACCCACTTCCCGCAGGTGCCGACACCGGCGGCGGCGGGCGCGTGACCACCACGTTCCAGCCGCTCGACCACTCTTTCGTTCTGGAGTGACTCACTTGCAGGTGTACACCGCCTGGTTGAAGCGTCGCACCGAGGAGCGCTGCAGCTCCTCGGGATCCTTCTGGCACAGGTTATTGAGGCTCTTGAGCTTGCTCTTGCACTCCGCCAATAGATCGTTGGCGACCTGGATGGGCTTCTCGTGGTTCGTGCCATCGGGATCGGTGGGGTCGCCCTGGCAGATGCCGCGTCGCACGAAGTCTTGCATGATGCGGCGACCGTGGAGGCACTGGGCATTCCGCTCCACGCGGTTGGCCAGCGTGGTGCAAGTGCTCTGATCGCGCGCGGTGGCGATGCTGATGCCGCGACACGAGGTCTCGGAGCGTTCCGGCGAGCGAAGGTCGAGCGTGCCGCACGATTGCTTGTAGCGGCGGTACAGGTTGCTGCAGAAGTTCGGCGCGGTGGTGGCGCTGGTGGTGGAGCAGGTGGGTGAACCGGTGGAGGTGAGCGGCACGCGCTGGGTGTTGCCGGAGCTGCTCGTGCACATCAAGTACGACGCGCCACCGGTGAGGACGGCGCCGATGGCGGTGAGCGAAGCACCGGCGGCGGGAGCCAGACACACCAGCTCGCCGCCCACGGTCACGGCCATGGCGCCCGCGCAGGCGGCGGTGCCGAAGAAGGCCTGGGTGGCAATGGCGCCGAGGCCTGCGGACGCACCAGCGATGAGCTGACACGCCTGCTGTCCGGTGAGATCCGACTCCGCCACTTCTTCCTGCGGAGCCTCCTCCTCGACGGGCGCTGCGCAGGCTCCGGAGCTGGCGGCAGCAACCGCGACGAGCGCGGACAGCGTGATGCCGATTCGGGTGATGGGGGAGGAAGAGGGCGGCGTGGTGGACTTCATGTCCGTGCATCACGCACACCGTGTGCCCAGCGCGCGCCCCGCAAATTTGCCGTCGATCGTGCGTGTGGGAAGGCACCGATCCCAGGGCGCCGCGCCGGCTTCCCGGCACTTCGCCCACCCGTGTCAGTCCACGACCAAGCTCTGCATGAGACCCACCTGGGCGCCGTCGAGATCCCGGAACGTGGCGATCCACCCGACGCCGGGGACGCGGATGGCCGGCGCATCGACGGCGGCGCCGAGCGTACGCGCACGCTCGAGGGAACCGCGGCAGTCGACCACCTCGAAGTAGCTGGTCCAGTGCGCCGCGCCGCTGGAGATGGGCAGCGCGCCGCCGTGGGTCCAGTTTGCGTCGTCGCGGCCGGCGAACATCCGGTAGACGGAACCGCTCCCCTGCGGAAGATCGCGGCGACCCCATCCGATGACCGACTGGTAGAACGCCATCGCGCGCTCGACATTGCTCGCGCACAGCTCGTTCCACGCGAGCCCACCCGGCGCGTTGAGGCGGTGCAAGCCACTCCGCCCGTCCCACACCACGAACCGTGCGCCCTCGGGATCCTCGAGCGTCACCGCGCCCGCTAGCGTCACCGGCGAGACGACCACGCGCGCGCCGCCCTCCAC
>JABFRG010001206.1 GCA_013141295.1 Polyangiaceae bacterium | reverse complement strand
GCCCCTGCGCGACGGAGTCGTCCTCGGCGCATCGCTGGGATTCGGCCTGGCCAGCGCCTCGGGTTATCCGAACGACGTCCGGCTCAACCAGAACCCCGACTACTACGGGTCGACCCCCATGCTGCCGGGGTACTCCTTCAGCTTCATGTTCATGGGCGCCCTGACCCCGTACCTCAATGTCGGAGTCTGGGGCGGCGGCGCAACCTTCGAGAATTCCGACTGGAAATCCGTGGGTGGCGGGGGCGGCCTGCGGGTCGAAGGGTTCCCTTTGATGGCCTTCTGCTCCTGCGTGATGCCCCCCATCCTCGCGAATTACCTGGGCATTTACGGCCAGGTCGGGGCCGGGTCGGTGAGCACCCGGGTGAAGCGCGAGGGGAACTACGAGACCGTCGGTGGCGTGCAGTCGTTCCTGGCCGCGGGCGCCTTCTACGAGGTCAAGCTCGGGAAGATGTTCGCCATCGGTCCGGACCTTCGCTACGAGCTCATCGCCAGCCGCACCTCCGACCGCAGCAGTTTGATCCTGGGCGCCCGCTTGGCCTTTTATCCGGCGAATTGACAGGTCATTTCTGACATGAGCGATTTGTCGGGGAAAGTTCCTAGCTTACCGGTATCCTCCGGGGCGTGAGTCGGCAGGACGTCTTCGGCCTCGTCGGACAGGTACTGGACGGCCAGTTCCGTGTGGACGAGATGGTCGGCGAGGGTGGCTTCTCGGCCGTCTATCGCGGCAAGCACATCGGCCTCGAAGAGCCGATTGCCGTGAAGTGTCTGAAGCTCCCCTCGGCGCTCGGCTCCGCCATGGTCGAGTCGTTCATCCGGCGCTTCCGCGACGAGAGCCGCCTCCACTACCGCCTCTCCCAGGGAAACCTGCACATTGCACGGAGCATCGCCTCCGGCACCACCATGGCGCCGGCCACCGGCGCGCTCGTTCCGTACATGGTGCTCGAGTGGCTCGAGGGGCTCTCGCTGGCAGAGGATCTGGAGAATCGGCGTACCCAGGGCAAGACAGGCCGCTCCCTCGACGAGGTGGTGCGCCTCCTCGACTCCGCCGCCGACGGCCTCGCGTACGCGCACTCCCAGGGCGTCGTGCATCGTGACGTCAACCCCGGCAACCTGTTCATCGCCAAGACGCAGGGGACGTACCGGGTGAAGGTGCTCGACTTCGGGGTCGCGAAGATCGTGAGCGACCACGCGCTCGAGATGGGACCGCGTGCGGTCACGCTGGGGCACATTCGCATCTTCGCGCCGGCCTATGGCGCGCCCGAGCAGTTCGACGAGAACCTGGGCGGCATCGGGCCCTGGAGCGACGTCTATTCGTTCACGCAGATCATGGTCGAGCTCCTCCGGGACGTGCCGTCGGTGGACGGCGACCACCTGGGGCAGTTCGCGCAGGCTGCGGTGGACCCGATTCGCCGGCCGACGCCGCGGTTCTTCGGGGTGAACGTCGCCGACGAGGTCGAAGCGGTGTTCGCTCGCGCGCTGGCGCTGCACACGCGCGATCGCTGGCAGGACGTCGGCGAGTTCTGGGGCGCCCTCAAGAATGCCATTCGCGTCTCCAAGGAGCACGTGACGTTCGCCGCGGCGCGCGCCACGGCGCCTCTGGAAATGCCCATGGGCGGCGAGATCCTCACCACCGTGAGCTCTTCCAACGAGATCGCTGCCCTCGTCGCTCGCGCCAAACGTGCGGGTGCGGTCGAGGATCTCAACGCGACCATCGCGGCTCCGGATCCCACGCTCCCGGACTCCGTCGGCAAGCAGCTCTTCGGCCGAGACGACGACGACGAGGACGGGCCCACGATGATGGCGCCCTCGGGCTACCGCGCCGGCACGGACCTCGCCACTTCGCCCAGCACCATTCCGCCGGGAACCATCCGCATGGAGGAGAACCCCTTCGCGGATCCGCCGCGCCTCGGGGACCCGCCGCGCCTCGAGGATCTGGAAGACGACGTGGCGGACGTGGACTCGGCGGAGCTTCATCCGGCCGACGAGCCCCAACGAACCCTTGCGCTGGCCAACGCGCCACGGCTCCCGGACCGCTTCTTCGATCCGCCCCCGGAGACGCCCATCGTGCGCTCCGCGGGCTCGCCCCTGCAGACGACCCTGGCGCTCAACAACCCGGCGGGGTTCGCGGAGGCCCGGGCGGCGGCGTTGCAGGCAGGCGCCCGCGCGCAGCAGCAAGGCGTCGTCGATCCCGGTCCGTCCGCGTTCCCCGGATTTCCCGGTAGGCCCCCGACTCCGGCAATGGGCGCGCCGATACCGCCCAACGTGGGCCCGGGCATGCCGCATCCGTTCGCGCCGCCGCCCGCCTTCGGCGAGAGCACGGCTCCGGTGCTCTCCGGTGGACCGAGCGGCGCGTTCCCGGCCCCCAACTTCGGCGAGAGTGGTCAGAACGGCGCGCTGGGAATGCAGCAGGATCCCTCGCGCTACTCGGCCATGCCCGGCTCGCCGCAGATGTTCCCATCGGGCCCCGGCGCTCCCGGCCCCGGTGGTTCTTCGATGCAGCCGCATCCGGGCTTCGTGCCGGCGCCGGGCTTTGCGACGCCCGAAGCCGCAGCTCCCAGCAGCGGCGGATCCAAGCGCGCGGTGCTC
>JABFRG010001275.1 GCA_013141295.1 Polyangiaceae bacterium | reverse complement strand
ACGTAGGGGGAACCAACACGCGGGTGGCGCAGGTGGAAGGCGCCGGGCGCCCGCGCGGTCTGCGCATCTTTCCGAGCCGTGAATTTCCGTCCCTCGAGGCCATCTTGCGGACCTACGGCGGCGAGGCCGAAGCTGCCGCGGTGGCGGTGGCCGGTCCGGTCATCGACGGCGTGTGCCGTGTCACCAACCTGCCTTGGGAGGTCTCGGCGGCGAAGCTGCAGCGGACCTTCGGCTGGAAGAAGACCGTGCTCGTGAACGATCTCGCGGCCCATGCGCTGGGGGTGGCGTCGCTCCCCACGAAGAGCCTCATCAGCCTCAACGGACGGCGCTTCCAGCGGAGTGGCCGCAACGTCGTGGTCATCGCGCCGGGCACCGGCTACGGGCTGGCCGCGCTCCTGTGGGACGGCGAACGGCACCGTGCGCTGGCCACCGAGAGCGGGCACGTGGCCTTCGCCGCGGACGACGACGAGGCGTGGACGTACCGCGCTGCCGTGTGCCGGGAGCACGGCGTTGCCAGCGTCGAGACGGTGCTCGCCGGCCATGCGTTCTCCGGTCTCTTTCGCTTCTACGGGGGCAAGATTCCGCGCGGCGTGCGGGAGCCCAACGTGTGGGTGGGCGAGCGCGCGACCGCAGGCAACCGCCTGGCCCTGAAGGCTGCTCGGCGCTACGCGGCGCTTCTCTATCGCGAGGCGGAAGACGCCGCCCTGCGGTACTTCGCGCTGGGAGGCGTCATCTTCGTCGGCAACGTCGCGCGCGCCCTGGGGCCGCACCTGAGCGCAGCCGCGAGGCACCATAGGGAGCGCGGGCCCGCATCCATCGGAGCGCTGCTCGAGCAGGTACCCATCGGCTGGGTCGATGCTCCCGAGCTGGCGCTGCGGGGACTTCGGGGAGAGCTCGCCGAGGCGTAGGCTCCGCACCGCAAAACACTGGCCAAACGGCTGAGGTCCCGACACCTCAACGGTAGTTTTTCCCGCGGCCCCCATGGCACCTTCAGCCTGTGTCGAAATGACAGCAGTTTCGCGGAGCAAGCTCATCCGATGACGCTCCACTGGCGCCCCCTAGGGGGTGTCGCAAGCAGTCAGCAATACACGATTTTTCGGGATCTCCGCGGTCTCCGGGGACATGGATAGGGAGCAATATGGCGACGCACGCGTCGCGTCTGCTTCCTGGAGAGTCATGAAGAGTTCCTCGCCCCCGGTTGATGCGCCCGTAACCTCGATGAGTGGCAGCACTGCCGCGCGCCCCAAGCGCCCCCGCGGCTTCGCCGCAATGGATCCGAAGAAGGTTCAAGAAATCGCCCGCAAGGGAGGCCGCGCTGCGCACGAGGCGGGCACCGCCCACCGGTTCAACGCCGACGAAGCGCGCGAGGCCGGTCGCAAGGGTGGGCTGGCGCCGCACAAGCGGCGCGCCGAGGACGGGACCGGCGAGGCCGCCGAGGCCACGACGCCCGACACCTCGTCCACCTGAGCGCTCCACCCAGGGTGGGCGTCGAGCAACCTCGGCGCCCGCCGGAGAGAATCGTCTGCCGTGACGTTGCCGGCCCCGGGTTTCGTGTGTCAAGCTCGGGTCAAACCATGTCCCTTCGCGTTTCTCACCCGCACGTCGAGCTCTCGGCACAGCTCGAGGGCAGCCCGGTGGTGCGGGGGACGCGCATCGCGGTCCGTCGTCTCTTCGCCTGGCACCGCCAGGGCGTTCCGCTGGAGACTCTCTTCAAGCGTTACCCGCAGTTGAGCCCCGGCCAGCTGCTCGACGCGCTGTCCTTCGCCTACGACAACCCGGAGCTCATCGAGGCCGATCTGGCCCGCGAGCGGGCGGCGCTGGGCCAGGACGTGCGGAACCCGTAGGTCCCCCGTCCGGATTTCGGGGATAGACTCCAGATCCTTTGGTCGTGTGGTCCGTCGGACTGCGAACGATCGGCGCGCCAGACGTTGGCGTGCCAAGGACCCCGGGAGACGACGCATGGAACGCGACCAGAACGTGTCGAGTGAGATTTCCGCGGAGCTTCCGCGGCTTCTTCGGGTTGCCCAAGGGCTCACGGGAAGCCCCCGGGTCGGCGCGGAGCTCGCAGAGACGGCCGTGGCCACCGCCGGCGTCGAGCGGCCTGCGCTGTACGCCGCCCTCCGTCGGACCATCGCCGAACGGGAGCTGGTGGAGCGCCCGCTGCGTGTGGGTAAGCTCATGGCGCTGCCCCCGTCGGAGCGCGATGCCGCCGCCTTCGTGCTGCTCGGGGGCTTGTCGCTCCGGGACGCCGCGGCGGCCTGCCAGACCACCGAGACGGATCTCGCGCAGCGGCTGGTTCGCGCCGCGACCGGGCTCGCCGCCGTGCCCATCGCTTCCTCGGCGTGCACCGAGCCGCGCCGGCTGCGCATCGTGGAAGGCACGGTCCCGGACTCCGCGCGCACGCACTTCGTCGGCTGCGATGCCTGCCGCGATTTCGACCACGCGCTCCGCGAGGAGCTCGACCGCTACGAAACGCCGGCGTCGATCGACGCGCAGCCGTTCGTCGAAGCCGCGCGCCGCCATGAAGAGGCGCGGGTCAAGGCCGCTGCGGAAGCGCCTCCGGTGACCGAGCCCCCGGCGCCCCGCACCG
>JABFRG010001093.1 GCA_013141295.1 Polyangiaceae bacterium | reverse complement strand
GGCTTCTCGCCCGGAGACGGCACTGCAGGCACCCACGGCGCTCCCGGTCAGGGCGGCGGCGGCGGCACCGGCGAGCGGCTCTATTACAACAGCCACCAGGGTATTCACGACCTCTGGGGCGGTCGCGGCGCGGGCGGCGGTGCAGGCGGTTGCCCAGGCCTCGCGGGTGGTGCGGGCGGAGGGGGTGGCGCGAGCATCGCAGTCATCGCCATCCAGAGCCCCATCAAGTTCGACATCAACAGCGAGATCATCGCGAGCGCCGGTGGCGCGGGTGGATCCGGTGCGGCGCCGAGCAACGCGCGTTCTGGCGGCTCCGCCGGCTACTCGCCTTCGTCGAACCCCGAATACACCGCGGGCGCACCCGGTGGCGCGGGTGGCACCGGCGGATACAGTGGTCACGGCGCTTCCGGGCCCTCCATCGGCATCGCGTACCGGGGCCCGAAGCCCAACGCGTATGCTACGCCCAAGACCGCGGCCGCTGCGCCCGGACTTCCGGCGATGGGCCCCATTCCTGCCACCGCACCCGGCCTCACCGCACCCACCTTCGCGTTCTGAAACGCGCGAGCGAAGCTCGGTGATACGCTGAGGGCATCCCTATGAGCTTCCAAGAAGAGTGGGTGTTGCCGCAGCCGGTGGAGAGCTACTCCGACGAGGATCTCCTGGGGCGCGTTCGAGCCCTCTTGCCAGAGGGCACGAGCGTCGAGGTCTCCGGCGATCCGGACTGCCGCACCATTCGCGTGGACTTCCAGGTAGCCGACGTGGATGCCATCGCCGAGAAGCTCGCCACGCGACCGGGGCAGCTCGACTGGGAGTGGCGCGAGGACTTCGACCCTCCGCGCGGTGGCGGTCAGGACTACAACGTGCACGTCGACATCGTGGACGACGAGCGCCCGATCCTCCGCATCTACTCCAACGACGGTGAGAACCGCCAAGCCTGGCCGCTGGTGTGCGCCATCGCCTCGAGCCTGGCCGAAGAGCTGGGTGGCATCCCCGAAGACGAAGCGCCGCCCCCCAGCGACCACATACCCATGTTCATCGAACCGAAGAAGGTCCAGAAGCCGAACTGACGGCTCCGGGTGTCCAATGTCGCTCTTCGACAAGCTCAAGAGTTGGTTTGCACCCGCGCCCCCGGGCGGCGAACGCGCGAATGCCGAGGTTGCTTCGAACGAGGACGTCGGGGAAGACGCGGCAGCGCCCCAACCCCTCGAGACGGGGCCGCGGAAGCGGTGGAGCGCGAAGGACGATGCGGAGCTGGAAGCACGAGCTCGCACGCTCTTCGTCAGCGGGAACGCATCGGACGCCATGGCGCTACTCGGTGGGGCGAATCTGCTCGCTCGCCACGAGACCACCCGGCTCCCGTGCCTTTGCGCGAAGTGTCTGAAGCACGCAGCCGATTCTCCGGAGGTCGACGGCGTGCGCTACGTTCGCGACTTCGTCGTCGCGCGCTATCGCGTCCTCTTCTACTGGACGCCCGAGGAGCTCGCGGCTGACGCGAAGCAAGTGCGCGCATCGATGAGGAGCGCGCTCCGAGCGCAGCTGCGCATCGGGCCGCAGGCGACGCGGGCCCCGGGCATCAACCCATTCACCGGCCGGCCCACGCCATGAGCGCACGCGCATACACGAGGCGCTCGCGCGTGCGAGAGCTCGCGCGGCTCCACCCTACGCGCACGGCCGACCTCTTCGCGTTGCGGAACGCGATGGTGGCCGACCCGGACGCGGAGGTGCGTCGCAGTGCCATGGCTCGCTTGGACGAAACAGGCGCGCGCCAGCTCTCTTCGTACCTTCGCGATGCCGCGCACGATCCGTCGATGACAGTGAGAGAGAGCGCGTTTCTCGCTCTTGGTCGCGCGCGAGACTCGTCGGCCCTATCGCTCGCCGCCCGGGCGATCCGTTGGGATCGATCGTTTCGCGTCCGGCGCGCTGCCGTCCTCTTCGCCGTCCGGGCCTGTGGTGGCGACGCCCTGCCGTTGCTCGCGGAGGCGTGCCGAGATCCGTTCTGGCGGGTTCGCGTCACGGCGCGTCGCGTGGCCGCGGCCTTCGACCCCACGATCGACGTGCGCAGCGTCGCTCACGAGCCCGCACGGGACGCCATTGCAGAGATCGACGACCCCGACCCCGCGGTCGTGACCGCGCGTCTCGGGCGGATTCACTCCCGCGTAGAGCCAAGGGCGCTGGTGCCATACCTCGGGCACGCACACCAAGCGTTGCGTCGGATCGCCGTGAGGGAGATTGCCGCCCGAGGCGACCTGGAAACTCTTCGTGCCGTGCTCGATTGGTTGCGAGACGAACGCGTTCCCTACGGCCCCGCAGCAGCCGAGGCCACACTCGTACGGAGCGGTGCTCGCGCCTCTGCGCTCGCAACGCAGATTCTCGATGGCGAGGAAGCGCCTCCGCACGTCGTCGCATGGGCGCTCGACAGCGTCGATGTGGTGCCTCCGTGGCTACGGTCGAGCTCGCTGCTCCACCATGGGGACGCCAGGGTACGCCGGGCCTTTGCAAGGCGCGCCCCGGAGTTTGCGCCCGACCACCGCACTCTCGTCGAAGCCATGACCTTCCTTCTTGGTCAAGGAGACGACCACACCAAGATATGGGT
>JABFRG010000476.1 GCA_013141295.1 Polyangiaceae bacterium | reverse complement strand
ACCAGAAGCTGAAGATGATCGCCGCCAACGTGGCCGGCCTTCACACCACGAACCTCTTGGCCGCCGACGTGGTCGACGAGAAGGGCACGGCGCCCCCCGGGAACATGCACGACATCCTCACGGGGACCGCTGCGGACGGCACGGCGCTCACTGACACGTGCACCAACTGGACCTCCAACGCGGGCAACGTGAACGGCATCCTCGGCCACTCCGACTCCACCGCGGCGTCGTCGTCGGGCCGCTGGAACAACGCCCACCCATCACGGGGCTGTAGCGCGGCGAACCTGGTCGGTACCGGCGGCAACGGCCGCATCTACTGCTTCGCCATCAACTGACGAAGGAGAGATCCTGGTGGTTCACGGAGAAGCCCTTCTCCGTGAGCCACGCCGGGTTGAACAGCCGGCTCTGGTAGCGGCCGCCGCCGTCGCACAGGACCGTGACGATGGTGGCGCCGCGACCCAGCTTGCGCGCGAGCTTCACCGCGCCCACGCAGTTGAGGGCGCCGGAGCCCCCGAGGAAGAGGCCGTCGTGGTGCAGGAGGTAGTGTGACATGGCCACCGCTTCACGATCGGTGCCCAGGAACGCGCCGTCGAGCTTGGCCTCGGCGAAGTTCTTGGTGATGCGGCGAATGCCGATGCCCTCGAGGACGCTCGAGCCCTCCACTGCCAAGGTGCCCTCGTTCACGTAGCCCACCAGCGAGCTGCCCTCGCAGTCCACCAGGTAGCACTGGGTCTTCGCGTTCTCTTCCTTGAGGCGCTTGCTGATGCCCCCGATGGTGCCGCCGGTGCCCGCCGAGGTGACGAACCCGTCCACCGGGCCGGCGTCCTCGAGGATCTCGACGCCGGTATGCATGTAGTGTGCAGTGAAGTTGGCCGGGTTCTCGAACTGGTCGGCCCAGAACCCTCCGCGCTCTTCGCCCAGGCGACGCGCCACGTGGTAGTAGTTCTCGGGCTTGGCGAAGGGGGCAGGGGGCACCAGCGAGAGCTCGGCGCCCAGCGCGCGCAGCACCTCGGCTTTCTCCGGCGCCACGTTGTCGGGCATGACGATGAGGCAGCGATAGCCCCGGGCGTTGGCCACGTGACAGAGGCCGATGCCGGTGTTGCCGGCGGTGCCTTCGACGATGAGGCCCCCTTTGGACAGGGCACCGCGCGCCTCCGCGTCGAGCACCATGCCCAGCGCCGCGCGATCCTTCACGCTGCCGCCGGGGTTGAGCATCTCGGCCTTGCCGAGGATGGTGCACCCGGTGGCCTCGGAGAGGCTCTCGAGACGGATGAGGGGCGTGTGACCGACGGTACCGGAGAAGCCTTCGCGAACGCGCATGGTGGGGCAGCATACCCGAGCGTGCGACCCTTGGGAGCCCCCTCGCACGCGCGAATGTTACCTGCCACGTAATCGATGCCGGTGCCAGCGAGCGCTATTCATCCGGCGTGCCCTTCGTGAAAGGGCCGTTCCCACTTCACTCCGAGGTCTTTCATGAGCCACATCGACTCCACCGTGACGCGCTATCTCGAGGTCTTCAACGAGCCCGAGGCCGACCGCCGGCTCGTTCTTATCGATGCATTGTGCACCGATGACTACGCGTACACCGATCCGCTGGCTGCGGTGCGCGGGAAGGCGGCGTTCTCCGATCTGGTCGGCGTCGTGCAAAAGCAGTTTCCCAACGTCACCTTCGTGGCCGCCGGGCCCGCCGAGGCGCACCACGACGTGGCGCGGTTCCGCTGGAACGCCATGGCGCCCGGCATCACCGAGCCCTTGGCGGTAGGCTTCGACGTCGTGACCCTCGCCGACGGCCGCATCCGCACCGTGGTGGGCTTCCTCGACAAGGCGCCGGGCTGAGGGCTACCGGTCGTCGCGTTCGATGCGCCCCAGGCGGCCGGCCTCGAAGTCCTCGAACGCTTCGAGGATCTCGCGCCGGGTATTCATGACGAAGGTGCCGTAGCGCGCCACCGGTTCGTGCAGCGGCTGCCCCGCGAGCACCAGCGCATCGAGGGCCGGGTCGCCGGAGGGGGCGTCGCCCGCCTCGAGGAGGACGTCGCCCTGGCCGTTGCGGAAGACGAGCAGATCGCCTTCCGCAGCGGGCACCCGATCGGGCCCGAAAGCGCCGCGGCCCTTGCGCACGTAGACCATGGCGTTCCACCCCTCGGGGACTTGCTGCGTGAACGACCGCCCGGTGAGCTGCACGTGGAGGTAGTGCATCGGGGTGCGCGTCTCGATGACCGCGCGCGTGCCCAGCGCTTCGCCGGCGATGATCTTCACGCGGAGCCCGGGCTCTTCCACGACGGGAATGCTGGCCGCCGGGGTATCTTGATAGCGCGGCGCGATCATCTTGTCCGCGGCGCGCAGGTTCACCCAGAGCTGGATGCCCTCGAGGGTTCCGCCGCGCTCCAGGAGGGCGGTGCTCGGCATCTCGGCGTGCACGACGCCGCGGCCCGCGGTCATCCACTGCACGTCGCCCGCTTCGAGCGAGCCCCGGTGCCCGGCGGAGTCCTCGTGCTGCATGCTCCCCTGGAGCAGGTAGGTCACGGTTTCGAAGCCGCGGTGCGGGTGGTCCGGCGCCCCCTTGGCTTCGCCCGGGCTCGAGGCGATGGGCCCCATGTGGTCGAAGAGCAAGAACGGATCGACCTGCGGAAGGTCGGCCGTGGGGAACGGCCTTCGGACCACGAAGCCGCCGCCCTCGATGGTGCGGACGCTCGGGATGATTTGCTTGACGGCTCGAAGACCCACGCGCGGCACCTCCGGGGAGAGAGATGCTCGAAGCCGTGGCTTCGTGTCGCTACTTCTTGTTCATGCGAGGGAGGCCGTCGGGCTTGGCGGTTCGGGGGCCGAACGTCGACAGCGGCGCCTCGTCCTTGCGGTCGGTGGGCGCCGGCTGCTCGAGCTCGCTCGGCGCCGGCGCGGGCACCTCGGTGGCGCTCGCGCTGGGCGCAGGCAGAGGAGCGGCCGAGGGAGCTGCCGAGGGCGCGGTCGTCGGACCGGCCTTCGGCGTCTTGCGGAGGGCCGAGGTCGCCTCCCGCCGCATCTGCTGGAGCTCCGGTCGCGCGTCGCCCGCCGGATCGAGCTGCTTGGCCGCGTCGAGGTCGCGCAGGCAGGCCGCATAGTCGCGCACGATGCACGCTTCCGTCGCCTTGCGGCGCAGGTCTTCGGCGGGGCTGGAAGCGCCGATGCGACCGGGACCCCACACCGACGGATCGTTCGCCACCGGCTCCGGACGCGGCTTGCGGAGCGCCCAGCCGAGGCCCAGCACCAGGAGACCGAGGGCGGCCAGGAGGGCGAGCTCCTTCTGCCAGTGGGCGCGAAAATGCGCGCGGAGGCGGCTCACTCGCTTGCGAACCCGTGGCGCCGGCACCTGCGCCTGGGCGGCAATGCTCTCGAGCTCCTCGCCCTCGCCCTCGCGCAGCAGCCATTCCAGCGTCTCCTCGTTGCCCGGCGGCGCAGCGCGGGTGGCCCAGCGCAGCAGGTCCTTGGCTTCCGGCGGCTCCTCGCCGCCCGCCTCGCGATCGTCGAGCTCGGCCTCCGGCGTGGGGACCCGCCGTTGCGCACGATGGTGGTCGGCGATCTTGTGGCGCGTGACGCCCGCCACCCAGCGCTGCAGATCGGGCTCCACCTGGGGCCTCCGGGGATCGGTCATGACCACGAACAAGATCGTCTGCACCACGTCTTCCACGTCGGCGGCGGCGACCCTGCGGCGCACCACCTGCGCCAGCCGCGTACGCAGGGCAGACCAATCGTCGGAGCTCCGGGTCATCGTGGCAGTCATACTCCGTCTATCGCGCGGCCCTGCCAAGGTGTGACAGGGCCCGGCAAGCTGGGCTCAACTACTGGATTCGCGTACGAAAACGGTTGCCTTCCCGGGAGAACCGGCGACCATCCGGAGATGCTCCGCACCGAAAGCGCCGGCTCCGATATCGCGTACGCCACCCAGGGGAGCGCGGGTCCCAAGGTGCTGCTGGTGATGGGGCTCGGCATGCGCGGCATCGTCTGGGGACCGCAGATCGACGACCTCTCGCGGGATCACCAGGTCGCCTGGTTCGACCACCGTGGCATCGGCGACAGCAGCCCGGTGCGGGCGGCCTTTCGCATCGACGACCTCGCCAGTGACGCGGTGGCGGTGCTCGACGCCCTCGGCTGGGAGCAGGCGCACGTGGTGGGAGTAAGCCTCGGTGGCATGGTCGCACAGGAGATCGCGCTGGGGTTTCCCGGGCGCGTACGCTCCTTGACCCTCATCGCGACCCATCCCGGCGGGCCGCTGGGCATTCTTCCGGCGCCGCGCGGTGCGCTCCGCTTCGCCCAGAGCGTGGTGTGGCGAAAGCCCGAGGCCTTGGCCGAGCTCCTGTACCCTGCGAGCTTCCTCCGCGACGTGGACCACGAGGCACTTCAGGCGCGCATGCGCGCGCAGTTCGGCCGGAGACAGTCGCGGCGCACGGTGGCCTATCAGCTCGGTGCGGTGATGCGTCACGACACGCGGAGCCGGCTCGGGCAGATCGCCGTGCCCACGATGGTGGTGAAGCCCGGGGCCGACATCCTGGTCCGACCGTTTCACTCCGACGACCTGGTCCGCATGATCCCCGGCGCGCGGTTGCTCGAGCTCGCCGACGCGGGCCACGGCGTGACGTTCCAGTGCGCGCGCGAGGTGAACGACGCGGTACGTGACCTCGTGGCGCGCGTGGCCTGAAGCATATCGACGTGCCGGCAGCAGCGCCCGCCTACCGGCGCCCGGCATGTGGTAGTAGCCTCGCTCTGCCGTGCCCAAGAAACTTCCCGTCGTGCGTGACGTCGAGCGACTGCCGCCGCTGTACGACGGGTGGATGAAGGAGCTCTTGCGGGGCGGTATTCCGCGAGAGACCAAGGCCACCTGCGGGACCTGTCCCATGGTGGACGGTGATCGCGGGTACCGCGCCGACACCAAGTGCTGCACCTATCACCCGCGCCTGCCCAACTTCCTGGTGGGCAGCGCCCTCGCCGACGCTGCCACCGAAGCGCACATGCAGCAGGCGCTCCGCACCCAGGTGCACCTGGTCTCGCCGCTGGGGCTCTTGGTGCCGCGCGACTATCTGGCGCTCTACGGCGTCTCCACCGAAGCCTTCGGTCGGGCCCGCGCGCTCCGCTGCCCTCATTACGACGAGGGCGTCGCGCCGGGCGAGGCCGGCTCCACCGGCGGGTGCTCCATCTGGCGCCACCGCAACGCCGTATGCAGCACCTACTTCTGCGCCCACGACCGTCCGCTCCCGGCCGACGAGTTCTGGACGGCCGCGCGCGATCTCCTGGGAGCCCTCGAAGAGAGCCTGTCGGTGTGGGCGCTTCTGGAAGTCGGGTTCCCGTCGGAGAGCCTGGAGCGCGCATTGAGCTTCGAAGCCAAGAAGAAGAACGACGTACCGGGCGGTGCGCCGCTCCATGCGCACGATCACGATCGCACCGTCTCCGACGAGCTCACCAGCTTCTGGCGCGGCTGGGACGACGCGCCGGAGGCGCTCTATCGGGAGACGTACGAGCTCGTGTCGGGCCTGGGGCTGGACGAGGCGCTCGCGCTCCTGGGGATTCAAGGCCGCTTCCGGAGTCAGCGGCTGCAACAGCGCTACGGTGACCTTCTTCGGCGCGCGGTGCCGCCCACCTGTTCGGTGGCGGAGATGAAGTTCGAGTCGACGAGCGCCAAGACGGTGACCATCTTCGCCGAGGCGCACCCGGAGACGCTGGAGGTCCCCAACTCGGTGATCCAGGCGCTCGCGCTCTTTCGCCAGGGCAACGTCAAGGTGGCGCTGGACGAGCTGCGCGACCGCGGCACGCCCATGGAGCCAGCGCTCCTGCAGGAGCTGTTCGACTACGGCATCCTTCGGAAGAACTGAGCGCTCACGGCCCGCACTTGTGCGCTAGGTCCACACGGCGGCGGCGCGGGCCGCCACCACGGCGCGCGCCTCGGCCATCCGCGCGGTCTTGCGCACCGGCTCCAGCAGCGGACAGTGGTCGAGCCACAGCAGATCGATGAACGGCAAGGCCGCGGCGGCCTCCACGTGGGCGAGGACCTCGTCGAAGCGGTCGGAGCTGGCGAAGTATTCGGCGGCGATCTCGTGCATCACGCAGCGCTGCCGCGGCGCAACGCGCATGGCCGTGAGGCTCTCGAAGATCTCGTTGGCGCCCTCTACCTCGCCACCCGCGGCGTAGGACTTGAGCATCGGGAGGGCGAGATCCCAAAGCGCGCCGGTGGGGTTGCGCTCGAGGAGCGCCGCCATCGACCCCGCCGCCGCGCGATCGTGCCACCAGAACGGAAGGCGGATGCGCAGCACCATCAGGGTGAAGGGACCGAGCCGCTCGGTGGCCTGCGCGATGAAGGCCTCGGCCGAGGCACGGTCGCCCACCAGCGCTTCGGTGCGCGCGCGCTCCATGTGCGCCGTCGAGAGGTTCGGGGCGAGGCGCAGCGCGACGGCCACCCGCCGCAGGCCCTCTTCCGTGTGGCCGGTCTCGCAGGCGAGTTGGCCCAGGTCGGCGTGGGCCACCGCCAGCGACGGTGAGCGTCGCAGCGCCTCGTCGAGCGCGCGGCGCGCCGAGCGGTAGTCGCCGCTCATGAACCGCAGCACGGAGATGGCGTGGTACGCCTCGGCCACCGTGGGGTCGGCGTCGATGGCCCGTAGAAAGAGCTCTTCCGCCTGCACCGCGCGCGCGTCGTCGCGGGCGCCGTCCATGATCCACTCGCGGACCGACGCCTGGCCACGCAACGTCATGATCCAGGGCGAAGCCTTGTGGGCGTCGCTCAAGGCGTCGAGGAGCTCGATGCAGCGCCTCACCGACGGCAGCTCGAAGCGCTCATAGGCGGCCAATGCCTCGTCGTACAGCGCGCGCAAGGCCGGGTCGGCCGGCCCGCCGCCGCCGCTCATATGACGTCGCGTCGCCGCGAGGACTCGCTCCACGAGATCGTCCTCGATGGCGAAGGGATCGCCGATCACGCCGTCGACGCGATCGCTCCAGACGGCGCGGCTTCCCACGCTCAGGGCCACCCGGGTACGGACGCGCTCACCGGCGCTGCGCACCGAGAGCTCCAGGAGGGCGTCGGCCCGGCCTTCGGTGGTCACCGAGAGGCCGCGCTCCTTGCCGAGCGCATCCTTCACCGCGCGATGCAGGTCGTGGCCGAGTCGCTCGCTGCTCGGCTCGGTGTCGATAGGTGCAAGATGCACGGTTCGACCCTCGCTCATGGGGACCCACTCCAGCGTGCCGGTGCGCGGCGCGTTGGCGGCACGCGAAGTGGGGCCTTCCACGCCCCGCACGTGCTGGATGCGTTCCAAGAATCCGTGCGCGTCCAGGCGCTCTTCCCGGCGCTTGGACAGCGAGTCGCGAATGAGCAGCGCCACGCCTTCGGGCACCCGCGGGTCGACGCTGCGGGCGTCGGGCGCGGTGTGGAGGAGGCGCGCCGTCGCCACCACCAGCGCCGAGCTCCCTTTGAACGGGAGCGCGCCGGTGACGAGCTCGAAGAACAATACGCCGAGCGCGAAGACGTCGCAGCGGCCGTCGAGCTCGGCGCCCTCCACCTGCTCCGGCGCCATGTAGGCCGGCGTGCCCACGATGTTGCCGGAGGTCTTCAGGGCCTCCTGCGGCTCGGTTCCGCGGGCGATGCCGAAGTCGGTGATCACCACGCGCTCGCCCGCGAGCATGACGTTGTCCGGCTTGAGATCGCGGTGCACGACGCCCACCGCGTGGGCAGCCGCGAGCCCACGCGCCACTTCGTCGACGATGCGGAGAACCTCGGGCAATGCCAGGCGCTCCCGCGCGCGATCGGCCAAGCTCTCGCCGGCAATGAGCTCCATCGTGAGAAAGCGCGTGCCTTGGTGCTCACCCAGATCGTAGGTGCGAGCCACGTTGGGGTGGGTGACCCGGCGCGCGAGCTTCACCTCGCGGCGAAAGCGCATGGAAGCGTCGCGCGAGAGCTCGGTCTCGCGGTGCAGCACCTTGAGGGCGATCTGCTCGTCGAGCTCCACGTCGAGGGCTCGGTAGACCGTCCCCATCCCTCCGGACCCGAGGACGCCCTTCACCTCGTAGCGGCCGGCGAGACGAAAACCCACACCGAAGGGTCCGAGCACCGCGGTCGCCGTCAGCTGAGGATCGCGCATCACTGCTCGATGCTACACGAAACGAGGGCGGGAGATCACGTGCGGCGGGCCGGTGGCACGGTGACCGCAGAGACTCGGTCCGCGGAGAGGTCGACCACCGTGGGCTGGCGCTCGCACTCCCAGGTGGTGACGTTGGCGAAGGCCGTTCCGTCTTGCTCCCAGAACCCGCCGTCCTGGTGGATGTGGCCGAACAGGTGCAGCCTCGGACGGACGACGCGCACCCGGGCGGCGAGGTCTTCGCAGCCGTGGCGGCCGGCGGTGGGACCGCGATCGCCGATTCCCGCCGGAGGCGAGTGGGTGAGCAAGACGTCGACCCGGTCGGGAATCAGCGCCCATTTGGCCGCCAGCGGTGCGCCCCGCGGCAGATTGAAGGCCCACTCGTTGTAGGCGGGTTGCCAGGGGCTACCCCAGAAGCGTACGCCGAGCTCCGTGCATCCTGCATCTTCGAGATAGACGATGCCGTCGAGCCGCTGTCGCGCCTCCTGCGGGTGCTCCAGGAAGGCCCAATCGTGGTTGCCGGCCACCAGGATCTTCACCCGATGCGGCAAGCTGCGGAGCCACCCGAGGCCCTCGTCGAGCTCGTCGAGGGTTCCTGCCTGACAGAGATCGCCGCAGTGCACGAGCACGTCGCCGTCGGGCACCGTGAGGTCGCGGTGATAGAGGTGCGTGTCGGCGACGGCGACGATGCGCAGCGAGGACATCACTCGACCTTGGTGACCGAAAGGGTGCGGGTGCGACCGGCGATGACCAGCTCGCAATCGTCGCCCTCGTGGCGCCCGAGGAGCGCGCGCCCGAGCGGGGACTTCGGGGTGACCACTTGAACGTTGCCCGCCAGGGTGATGCCGCCGCCGTGGGGAGCCACGAAGAACGCGAGCTCGCCGTCGTGCTCTTCGGCCGTCACCAGCGCGCCGAGACCGATGGGACGGCCCTCGACGTGTGGATGAACGGGCATGCCCGTCGCCTCGACGACGCCGGTGCGCAGCTCTTCGAGGCGCACCGCTTGCCCGCGCGCGAGGTACGACTGCTCGAGGGCGCGGGTGTCCTTGTCGTTCTCGGGCTTCGCCTCTTCGTGCGTGGCAGCCTCGCGGGTCGCTTTTTGCGCGCGCTCCATCACGTCCAGGTTCTCTCGAAGAACCCGCACGAGCTCGTCCTTGAGCGCGGCCTTGCGACTGTCTTTGATCATCGCCCACGACGTTAGCAGAGTGACGGCGACGCCGGCGACGTCGAAGCCTTCGTGTGGCAGCTGTGCGGCAGCCCGCGTGGTAGGCCGTGTGGTAGGCTGGCGCTCGTGCCGGCCCCCCGCGATTGCCCCTGTCATTCTGGAGAACGCTACAACGCCTGCTGTGGTCCCTACCACCGTGGCACGGCCAAGCCGGAGACGCCCGAGGCGCTCATGCGCTCACGGTACTCGGCGTTCGCCCTGGGGCTCGGGGAGTATCTGACGGAGACCCTCGCGTCGGATCACCCGGACCGCTCCATGTCGGCGGCCGAGCTCTCCAAGGGGCTCTTCGCGTCGTGGCGACGGCAGCGATTCTTGGGGCTCACCATCGCCAGCGCCAAGACCGACGGCGACCAGGGTCAAGTGCTCTTCTTCGCGCGGGTGTTCGAGAAGGGGCAGGACCGCTCCTTCGCCGAGCTCTCGCAGTTTCGCAAGGAAGCGGGCGGGTGGCGATACGCGAGCGGCGTGCTCGTGCGCAAGGAAGACCTGCCCGCGGACGTTGCGTCGCTCACGCCGGAGGCGCTGCTGGCGCTCGCGCGATGAGCGAGGAGACCAGCGAGCGAACGCTCTCCCACTACCAGCGGAACGCCGAGCGCTTCTGGGAAGGCACCCGCGACCACGACGTCTCGCAGAACCTCGACGCCCTGCTCGGCGCGCTCCGTGATGCGCGGGGTGGGGAAGGACCGTTTCGCGTGCTCGACTTCGGGTGCGGCCCGGGGCGCGACCTGGCGGAGCTCGCACGCCGCGGCCACGTGCCCACCGGCCTCGACGGATGCGCGGCCTTCGCTGCCATGGCCCGGAGCCACGCCGGCTGCGAGGTGCTGCAACAAGACTTCGTCGATCTGGCGCTCCCGCCGGCCTCGTTCGACGGCGTCTTCGCCAACGCATCGCTCTTCCACGTTCCCAGCGCGCACCTGCCGCACGTCCTGGGGGAGCTTTTTCGCGCGCTGGTGGCACCGGGGATCCTGTTCTGCTCGAACCCCCGGGGCGACGACGTGGAGGGCTTTCAAGGGGAGCGCTATGGTTGCTACTTCCAGGAGCCCCGCTGGACCCGGTATTTCCAGGACGCAGGCTTCGTTCCGGTGCGCCACTACTACCGGCCCGACGGTCTGCCGCGGGAGCAGCAGCCGTGGCTGGCCATGGTCTTTCGCCGCGACGCCTGAGCCGGTGGAGGGAATGCCGCGAGCGGGAGTGGCGTTCCCGGCGCGCGTCCATTCCGGTACCCCCGGAGGCCGGACGATCGAGTAAAGGAACCGTTCCATGACCGCCGCCCTTTTCATTCCCCCCGTCCCTGGCGTGCGCCCCATTCGCACGACGACGGTGGTGCGCTGGCTCTCGCTCGGCCTCCTCGTCTCCTCCACCTGGGGTTGTGGCGGCCCGGCCCTCGCTGCCGGGGGTCCGCCGGACGCGCCCGTTGCTGCAGGGGAGCCCCGCGAGACGCTGGTGGTCGAGCTCGACCTACCGCGCGGCGCCACCTGCGAGCAGGACTTCGACGTGGGCCTCTACGAGCAGCGCGCCATCGTCCTCGTGGAATGGCTCGAGTCGAGCCCCCGCTGCAGCGCCCGCCACGCGCGCATCCAATACCTGCCGCGACGACTGTCCAAGGCGGCCCTCCTCGACCTCTTGAAGAAGCGCGCGCAGCGCGTCACCGAAGCTCCTGCCGCCGGCACCAACCCCGCCTCCCCGAGTTGAACCGATGAAACTACGACCTTTCGTGTTCGGCGCGGCGATCGTCGCCGTTGCCCTCGTTCCCGCGGTGTTCTCCGTATCGCGCGCCCTGGCCGACGGGGGCGACGACGACGAAGCGGAGCCGGAGGCCAAGCCGCAGAAGGGCAAGCCTGCGCTGGCCCACGGACCGGAGCTGTCGGGACCGGAGCTCGAGAAGAAGCGTCGGAAGATCCTCGGCGCCATCACCACCGACGAGAACGTGCTCATCAACGTGAGCGGCCGCGAGATGCCGGCGAGCCCGGACATCATGAACCTCGGCCGCAAGGGCACGAAGGCGCTCGCTCGCTGCGTCGCCGACAACGTGGACGACGGCCTCCGGGCCATGTGCGCCAACATGCTCGGGCGCCTCGGCGACGCTGCGGCTCTCCCGGCGTTGCACGGCGCGCTGGAGGCCTGGGACGCGTCGGTGCGCCGCGCGGCCATCGACGCGCTGCGCGCCATTCCTTCGCCCACCAGCGCCGATCCGCTCATCAAGCTCCTCGGTCGCGAGGACGAGGAGCCGGAGAACATCGCTGCCGCCTACCGCGCCCTCGGTGCCACATCCACCGGCAAGGCCGTGAAGGTGCTGCGCGCCGCGCTCCGCGACTCCGAGAAGGAAGCAGTGCACCGGGACGCCGCCTTCGACGGCCTGTGGAAGAGCCGCCACCTGGTTCCCCGCGACGCCATGGTCTCCGACGTGAGCTACGCCCTGGGCAGCAACGTGGTCTCGCTCCAGGCCAAAGCCACCAAGGTGGCGGCGGAGCTGCGATCGCCGGCGCTGGTCTCGGCACTGGCGTCGCTCATGGGCAACGCCGACGTCCACGTGCGCAATCGCGCCGTGTATGCGCTCGGCAAGATCGGCGACAAAGCGGCCGCCGCTGCGCTCCTGGCGCAGATTCCCAAGGTGCGCGAGGCGCGCATGCTCAACAACATCGCCTTCGCCCTTGAGCGCCTGGACCCTTCGGCATTCTATGGAACGGCGCAGAAGCTCGCCGACCACAAGCAAGCATCGATTCGTATGAACACCGCCTTCGTTCTGGGCGACGTGCGCCGGGCCGAAGGCGTGCCTCTGCTGCAGAAGGCGCTGGCCGACAAGAACGACGTGGTGCGCGTGAGCGCGGTGAACGCGCTGGGCAAGATCGACAGCCCCGACACCGAGAAGCTCCTGCTTCCCCTCACGAGCGACCCCAACGCGGCGCTGCGCCACGAGGCGGTGCTGGCGCTCTATCTCGCCAGTGGCAAGCGGCGCACCGACCTCATCTTCGACAAGCTGTACAGTGCAGAGGATCCGGCGCAGAAGCTGGAGGCCGCGTTGCTCCTCGCCGACGCGTCGGACCCGCGGGTCACCCAGGACATCCTCGCCTGCGTGGAGAACGGGCGATGTCCGCTCCCGCGCGTGGAGGGCTTCTTGCTCCGCTCGAAGACGCCCGAGGTTCCGGGACGCATCATGCTCGAGTGGACCGCCGGGCGGACGCAGCTGACGCCGCTGGTGATCGCGCTCAAGCCGGCCGGTGCGGCCCCGCTCGCCACCAGCTCCATCTCCAAGGCCCTTGCCCATGCCGACACCCGCACCCTGGCGTCGGCGACCGATCTGGCGGGCGCGCTGCGCGACAAGGAAGCCGCAGCTGCGCTCGCCCGCGTCGCCTCGCACGAGGTCGCCATGGTGCGCGTGCACGGGCTGCTGGCGCAGGCGGCGCTGGGCGACGTGAGCGCAGACGCCAAGCTCCTCGCGGAGATCGACAACCTCTCGGCCTCGCGGCTGGCGCGCGTCTCCGAGGTGCTCGGCAGCGTGGCGGCTCCGGAGGTGCGCACCCGGCTCTTGCCGGAGATCGTCAAGCGCGAGAAGAGCGCCGATCTGCGTCTGGCCATGGCGTGCGCCGCCATTCATCTGGCGTGGGATGCGGACGCCGCCATCTTCCGCTTCCTC
>JABFRG010001050.1 GCA_013141295.1 Polyangiaceae bacterium | reverse complement strand
GCCATGGAGAGCGCCAGCACCGCGAAGAGCCAGAGGGCCTTCATTTGGTCACCGCCACGGTGAGCCAGAACATGAGGCGAATGCGATCACCGACCAGGCGATTGGCGTTGTGCTCGAGCTCCACCATGGCGCGGCTACGGGCGCCGAGCACGTAGCCGACGCCGGCGACGTAGCCGATGCTGTCGGTGCTGCGCTCCGGGCGGAGCGAGTCCTTCCAGCGCCAGAGCGAGACCCGCCCCTGGAGCAGGATGCGGTTCTCGACCGTGTAGTCGACGAACAGGTCGCCGCCCAGCCGATGGCCGCCGTAGCCGCCGCTGGCGTCGCTGCGTACCCCGAAGCGCCCGCGCGAAAGCGTGTATCGTGCACTCAGATCACCGCCTGCGGTGAAGGTCGCGTCGGTCTGGGGAAAGTACGACGTGCTGCTGCTGCCGGTGCCGCCCCCGGAAGACTCGGTCTGGTTGCCGAAGGCCCGCGCGAAGGTGCCGAGGCCCACCGCGAGCTTGGGCGTGACGTCGATGTTGGTGCGGGCCCCCAGGTGCTGCGTGGGGAGCGCGCCGAAGAAGTTCCAGATGGAGTCGGCATCGAAGATGGGACGGGTGTAGTCGTAGTCCACGCCGAAGGTAACCCGCGAAGAGGGGTAGCCGTCGAACGAGGCGAACACCGCCTGGGTGCGCCCGCCGTAGAGATCGTAGGCGAAGCCGGCCTTGGCGCCGGCGACCTCGCCGAAGCTCATGTTGAGCGACATGCCCATGCGCTCTTGTGAGAGACGGGTGCCGGTGGTTTGCGCCTGGTTGATGGGGACGAACGGATTGGTGGGGGCCGCGCCGGTGGAGTCCACGTGGCGGTACGAGGCCCGCGCCTGGAGAAAGCCGATGCCCACGGTCTCGATGGCCGCGCCGTAGGCCGGGGCCACGGCGTTGTCGACGAACGAGGTCCACTGGCTGTTGTCCATGCGGTCGCGGTTGCCCCGCCAGACGCCGTCGCGCTCGAAGCGCGGCGTCGAGAGCGCGAGCCCACCCCGGACCTCGAGGCCCCCGAACGCCTCGGCGGCCAGATAATACGGGGAAGTTACACGGACCGTCGCACCGTCGAAGGACCACCAACCGAGGACGTCGGTGAGGTACTGGCGTCCGGCGCGAAAGCCGAGCCAGCGCGAGAGGATGCGTCGCCCCTCCACGTATGCGTACATGAGGTCCACCGGGCCCCGCTCGAAGCCCGGGACGTAGCGCGCATCGTTCTGCACGTCGGCCTCGGCGCCGTTGGCCCCGTAGTCGGCGTCGTAGCGAAGGCGCGCCCGGAAGAAGAGCTCCGGAGCGTTGGGGTTGCCGTTGCGCTCCAGGAGATCGTAGCCGCTGACGCCGAGCATGGACGTGAGCCGCTGGCGCGTCAGTAGCGTGAGACCGGAAGGGCTCCGCACTTCGTAGAACTGCGAGGCGGTGTCGAGGGTCACCTCGGGCTCCGCCCGCGCCACACGCGACGCCACCGTGACCGCGAGGAGAGGCCCGAGGCCGATCACGACGAGAGAAGAGCGGCGGACGAGGAGCACCCGGGCGCAGCATCGAAGATGGGGCCGCGTCTGTCAAACGCGAACGCCGTGCATCCCGGTTCCTCCCGAGGGCGATCCGAGCCACAATCGGGAATGCCCGCGGATCCGAGGGTCGGCCAGCTGCTCGACGAGACGTATCGCATCGTTCGCCTCCTGGGGCGCGGCGGTATGGGAGCCGTGTACGAAGCCACGCAAGAGCCGCTGGGGCGCCGGGTGGCGTTGAAGCTCATCACCGGCGCGGTCGATCCGGTGTCGGTGGCCCGCTTTCGCCGCGAGGCGCAGAGCGCCGCGCAGCTCGGACATCCGAACATCGTTCCCGTCACCGACTATCGCGAGCCGCCGGGAGGCGAGCCGTTCCTGGTCATGGACCTGCTCCCGGGCCGATCGCTGGCCGAGGAGCTGCGGGCGCGCGGCCGACTCCCGGCGGCGGAGGTCCGAGCCATCGCGCGGCAAGTGCTCGATGCGCTGGCAGCTGCGCACGCAGCGGGCGTCGTGCATCGGGACATCAAGCCCGCCAACCTGATGCTCGTACCGGTGGCGGGCCTCAGCGACGTGGTGAAGGTCCTCGACTTCGGGGTGGCGCACATCGACGGCCAGGCTCGCGTCACGCAGGACGGCGCGCTGGTGGGCACACCCCGCTACATGGCGCCGGAACAAGCGTTCGGCGGCGCGGTGGACGCGCGCGTGGACCTCTACGCGCTCGGCGCCACGCTCTTCCATGCGCTCACCGGTCGACCGCCCTTCGACGTGCCCACCGTCGCCGCGGCGCTGGTCGCGCTGCGAGAATCGCCGGCGCCCGCGGTGTCGTCCATCGTCGCCACCGGGGACCGAAGGCTCGACGAAGCGGTGGCGCGATGCCTCGCCAAGGATCCTGCGGCGCGCTTCTCCGACGCCGAGAGCATGCGTGCGTTTCTCGAGCCCGATGTACGCCCGCAGGTCCCCGTGGCCGCCCCGCGCCGCACCGGCGACACCGCCCCTCGAAGCGCGGTGGCGACGGCCCCCCGCCGGCGCACGTCGTGGACCGGCCTCGGGGTGTTCGCGTTCGTCGTGGCC
>JABFRG010001200.1 GCA_013141295.1 Polyangiaceae bacterium | reverse complement strand
ATCCTGCTCACCGGTCGCCGCCGCCACGGCTGTAGCCGCCTCCGCCACCACCGCCGCCTTCTTCACCGCCGCCGCCGCGGCGACCGGTGAGCAGGATGTTGTTGGCGACGATCTCGGTGCGATAGCGCTTCTCGCCGTCCTTCTCGTAGCTCGAGGTTCGAAGCGACCCCTCGATGAAGATGTTGGAGCCCTTGGCGAGGATCTTCGCCAGCGCCTCGCCGCGCTTGCCCCACACGGTAATGGAGTGCCACTCGGTGCGCTCTTGCCGCGTGTTGCTCTTGTCGAGGTAGCTCTCGGTGGTGGCCAGGCGCAGCTTGAGCACCGCTTGGCCGCCGGGGGTCACGCGGAGCTCCGGATCGGCGCCGAGATTGCCGAGCAACATGACCTTGTTCAAACCTTCTGCCATTGCCTTGCTCCTTCAACTACCTGAACGAATGTACCGTACCCTATGGCCCCCGTCAAGATCGCCATTTTCGTAACAATTCCGGGACTTAGTCCCCCTTGGCGCGGCTCACGGGGATTCCAGGGTCTGCTTGATCTTCATGACCTGCACCACGCTCTGCCCGGGGCCCTTGAGGCCCGCCGGGACCGACACGGTGGTCGTGGTGGTGTCGTCGCCGCTCACCTTCTGCGCCGGCTTGTCGAGGCGGAAGGTCCAGGCGAACGTCGCCTTGCCTTCGACCGACATGGTGGATCCCGGCGGCGCCCGCGGGTCGGGCATCGCCTGCTTGGGCGCCGACTTGGTGATCGTCGCGTCGACCTCGCCCAGCTCCGCGGTCCACGACTTGAGAGTGAACGACGAGACGACCTTGATGTCGACGCCCTGCCCGCCTTGCTTGCTTCGCGACTCCCACTTGGCGCCGACGCCGATGGGCGCCGTGGGCAGTGGGAGGTACAGGAGCTCGATGGACTGCTGGAGGAGCGGGATGATCTGCTGCGCCAGCTGCGCGCCCTTGCCCCCCTGCGGCGCGGCGAACTGCATCTCACCCTTTTGACCGTGGGTGGTCACCTCGACGAGCCCGGCGAGCCCGACCACCGCGCCGAGGGCAGCGCCGGCCTGCGCAGCGAGGGCCTTGTCGGCCTCGTTGGTGGCCACGATCTCGAGCTTCGTCACCTTCACTTCGACGTGCGCGCCGTTCGCCGTTTTGTCCTTCACGGTCACCGCGAGAGTGGCCTTGATCGGGGGCTGCTCTTGCGTCTGGCCGCCCTGCGAGATGGAATCCTTGATGATCGCAACGCGGGTCTCGGCCTTGCCCGGCGTGAACGTGTACTTGCGCTCGGCGCGCGGCTCGGCGCCGGGCTCCGTCACCTTCGTCTCCTCGGCGGTCTCGGCCGGGGGCTCACCGGTGGGAGCACCCGAGCCAGCGCCCGCGCCGGTGGGGATCGCCGGCGCGCCGCCATCGGAGCGCACTTGCACCGCGACCTTCCCCTGCTTGTCGTCGGGCAAGAACGGGTTCAGCACGAAATCGGTGGGGACCGCCTCGGTCTTGGAGGTGGTCTGCGAGCGGTCCGTCTTCACCTCTTCCTTCTTGTCGCAGGCGACCGAGAAGGCGGAAAAGATCGGAACGGTGAAAGCGAGGGCGAGAGCGAAGCTCGAGCGGGCAAAGGCGCGCATGGGCCGCGAACGCTAGCCTTCGGGCGCTGGGACGTCCACACCGAATCACGGCCCATGGACGTCGCCGAAAGGTCGTGTTAGGAATTCCGACCCCGATGGCCGAGCCCCGGATATCTATCGTCATTCCGGTCTACAACGAAGAGGCGATCCTCCACGCCGCCGTGGTGGATCTGCGCGAGCGACTCGCGCCCTTCGGTTGGAGCTACGAAATCATCCTCGCGGAGAACGGCTCCCGGGATCGCACCGTGGAGATCGGTCAGGAGCTCGCGCTCAAGTACGCGGGCGACGAGCGAAGCCAGGTGAAGATCGTCAGCGCCGGCGAGCCGAACTACGGCAAGGCGCTCCGCCAGGGCATTCTCATGGCCCGCGGTGAGCTCATCATCTGCGACGAGATCGACCTGTGCGACGCCGACTTTCACCGGCGCGCAGTGGACATCCTGGAGACCGGCGAGGCCGATCTCGTGATCGGCTCCAAGCTGGCCGACGGCGCCGCCGACGAGCGCCCGGTCATTCGCCACGTGGCGAGCATCGCGTACTCGGGCCTGCTGCGCGTGCTCCTCGGCTTCCGCGGCACCGACACCCACGGTCTCAAGGCCTTCCGCCGGGAAGCGCTCATCGACACCGTGCGCGCGTGCCTGGTGGAGAAGGACGTCTTCGCCAGCGAGTTCGTCATCCGCGCCGACCGCGGCGGCATCCGCATTCGCGAGATCCCGGTGCGGGTGGTGGAGAAGCGCCCGCCGTCGATCAATCTCTTCAAGCGCGTGCCCAACGTCCTCAAGAGCGTCGCGAAGCTCACCTACGCAATCCGCATCCGCGGGTGAAGGGGGCGAAAATTCGCCGATACCTTCGCGGGGCCGGCGTCCGCACCGAGTAGGCACCCCCGGTTTCCCGGGGGCGCCTCTCACAGAACCGGACAAGTGCTGTTCACATCCGGCTCTTCGGGGCGCTGGGTTTTGACCCCCGGCGCCGGCCGGTTTACGACCTCGATTTAT
>JABFRG010000250.1 GCA_013141295.1 Polyangiaceae bacterium | reverse complement strand
CGACTCCGGCGGGCCGCTCTATGCCCGAGCCGACGACGCCACCTTCGACGTGGTCGGCGTGCACTCGTCGTACACGTTCTACCCGATCAGTATTCGCGGCCTCTCCGTGACCAACTGGCACACGCGGCTGGACGACAGCTCGGCCTTCGCCGTCGGCCCGTGGCTTCGCAGCCTTTTGTAGCGGCCTCGACGCTTTCTGCCTGACAACCTCACATCCATCGGAGCACACCATGAGCAATTCTTCGAAACCCCAACTCGGTCACCGATCCACTCGACTTCGGAGCTCCCTCCGCGCCGGCGTGCACGGAGGCTGCATTCCCACGGTCGCACCGCAGATGCCGGATCCGGCTGGACCCGGCGGTCGGGATCCGGTCATGCCCGACCCTGGCGCATAGGATACGTTTGCCTTCGAGGAGTGCACCACGCACGGAGAAGCGACTCGATGCAGCAGAATGAGCTTATCGCCGGGCGGTACCGGATTGTTCGCGAGCTCGGCCGCGGCGGCATGGGCGTGGTGTACGAGGCGCTGCAGGAAGATCTGCGGCGCCCGGTGGCCATCAAGGTGCTCCGCAGCACCGCGGCGGCCACCGCAGACGCCCATGAGCGCTTTCTTCGCGAGGCGCGCGCAGCCGCGAGCTTCAGCAGCCCGCACGTGGTGCAGGTGCTCGACTTCGGCACCGACCCGACGCCCTACCTGGTCATGGAGCTCCTGGTGGGCGCAACCCTGGCGCAGCGTCACGCACGTGAACGGCTGAGCGAGCGCGAGGTGGTGACCTACGCGCGCCAGGTGCTGCTGGCCCTCGACAAGGCGCACGCGCGGGGCATCATCCATCGCGACATCAAGCCGGCCAACCTGCTGCTCGTGGATGGCGAAGGGGGACCATGGAAGCTCCTCGACTTCGGCGTCGCCAAGCTCACCCACGCCACCCACGCCCTCACCGCCGAAGGCAGCATGCTCGGCACCGTCGCCTACATGGCGCCCGAGCTCTTCAGCGACCCCAACGTGGTGCACCCGGGCGTAGATATCTACGCGCTCGGCGTGTGCATGTTCGAGTCGCTGGCCGGGCGACGGCCCACCACCCGCAACGACTTCGCGGGCATCTTGGCGGAGCTGGAGATGCAGGGCGCGCCCCCGCTGCGGAGCCTCGCGCCCAACGTGAGCCCGGGGCTCGCCGAGCTGGTCGATCGCGCCGCCTCGCGCGATCCGCGCATGCGCTTCGATTCTGCGCGCACCATGCTCTCGGCGCTGGACGATCTCGAGCGCCGACACTCGGGCGCCGCGCCTGCCCTCGCCTCGGGCTTGTCGACCCCCCCCGGCTATGCCGGTTCCGCGCTCTCGCCCGGAGCCTCACGGAGCACGTGGCCATGGGTGGTGGGGGGCGCAGCGCTGCTCCTCGCGGTGGGCGCGGGCGTGGCCGCGGGCATCTACGAGGTCACGAACGGCAGCTCCGCCGCCGCCGGCCGAGGCAACGGCGCCGACGCGAACGCCGACTTCGACGCCGGGCTGGCATCCACGGCCGGCGCGGTGCCCAGCCCGCCCCTCCCCGTGCCTCCGACGACGTCCACCTCGAAGTCGTCCGGCGCTCCGACCGCATCGGCGCGCGCTCCGAAGGCCGACGCCGGATCGGTCCAGCCCGGAAGGGCCGTGGGAAAACTCAACACCAGGTGCTCAGCGGCCGAGGAAGGCAACGTCACCAACGGGTACCTGAACGGCGGGAACGGTACCGTCTGCGTCGCAGGCGTGTGGAAGTGTCGTCGCTCGAGCTGGAGCGACATTCACCAGTGCGGTGACCACTGCGAGGACGTCAACGCCCTCGCGTGCGCCGGCTGCGGCAAGCCCTGCGGCGCCCAGCAAACTTGCTGGACCGACGCCAGCAAGTCGGATGCGCCGGGGGTGTGCAAGGACTGCCCCGTCGGCACGGGTCTGTGCACGAGCACGCCGAGTCGCAGTTGCGTGCGCTTCGACACGGACCCGTACAACTGCGGTACCTGCGGCAACAACTGCTACACCAGCAAGGGGCCCCACGCGGCCTGCATTCGCGGAGCCTGCATCGCGCTCGCGGCGCCGCCCTAGGCGGGTGTCCCTAGTTTCGGCTCCACGTCGGCGAAACGCCGCCTTTTTCGCGCCTTCTGCGTTGTTCGTCGTCGACGTAGCAGAAGCCTTTAGAGGCCCAGGCGGCGCATGATCTTGTAGATGTAGGACTTGTCGACCCCGGCCGCGTGCGCCACCGCCAGTGCGTCGTTGTTGTGCGCGGTCAGGAGCGCCTGCAGGTAGCGGCGCTCTCCTTCCTCGCACCAGGCGTCGCGAAACTCGCGAAAGGGGCGTTGCATCATCACCGGGAGCTGCGCGTCGATGGATCCCTGCACGGCCACCGGCACGGGCGGAGAGCTGACAGGCGGCGGCGAAGAAACGCGCACCTCGTCGCTCGCGGTGCCGGCGCTCATGCGCATGGCGGTCTCGGCGCCCAGGGCCCGGGCGCGCTCGACGAAGTTGCGAAGCTCACGCACGTTGCCCGGCCAAGGCCAGCGCGAGAGCTCGGCCCGCGCCGCTGCCTCGAAGACCGGCGCCGACGAGCCGGGAGATGCGCGCTCTGCGAAGAGCTGCAG
>JABFRG010000911.1 GCA_013141295.1 Polyangiaceae bacterium | reverse complement strand
GGTAGTGTGGTCGTCGATGGGCGAACTCGGCGCCTCGCTGCGGCTCTACGCCGACTGGGAGCGCGAAGCCCCTGGCCTCCACCACGTCTTCCTGGACCTCGGACGCGAGCAGGATCATCCACGCCGCCTCGCGCAGCGCATCGCGCGGCACGCTCCCCACCAGCGTCTCCTCCTTGCGCGCGTCGTCGGTCTTGGCGCCGTCGACGGAGCCGTCGGAGACGAGTGCGAGACCGCTGCAACTCTTGGCGATGTACACCGCACCGGTGCCGAGATCATAAGCACGAACCTCGTCGCAGAATACGTAGTGGCCGCGCCGACCGCGCAGCAGGAGCCAGCCTTTGGTGGGGGCCTTCAGCGAGCCGATGGGCAAGCGCGAAACCTGCGGACGCGCCTCGGCAAGGCACCGGCGCCAAGTGCCGTAGCGCGAGCGGGCCGGTGCCTTCAGGGCACGCGCGCTGCACTCGTCGATGCTGGGCGGCTCGTCGGCGAGCCAATGCTTGGCGGGGACGAAGCGCTTGAAGAATTCGGCTGCTCGGGTTGCCCAGTCACGGGTTTCGGTGGCGCATGCAGAATCTTGTGCACCACACAGTAGGTCGCGCAGCGGGTGATTCCTGCGCGTTTCCAGGGTGAGGGTGCGGCGCATGGTGGGCGCGACGACGCTGCTCGGAAGGCTGTTCACCGTGCGGGGGATCGTGAGCTCGAGATAGTGCCCTAGCCACCACTTCCCGCCCTCTTTCCACCACTGCTTGAGCGCATACCCGCTGTCGGCTGCGAGCGCGGGGGTGTCACGTATTCCGAGCCGCAGACACGGGAGGCGCAGGGCCTGGCGAATCTCGGCCTCGATAGGCATGGGATCGCCATCCGCGGCCAGGGCCCCCACCTTCGCGTCGATGGCGTCGATGGCCAACTGTGCCTTCCTGGCTTCGGCGGTGCCTAGCCTGCACGCGTGCACCACTTCGGCGGGGTCATCCGGCTCGAGTGGCTCTTCGAGCACCGGGGCCACGGCAGCCGGTTCGGGCTCGGATGGTGGCGCGGCCACCGACGGCGCGCGAGTCGGCGCACGTGCCGACGGCGCCGGAGACGGAGGTGGGGGCATCGCGACCGCTGGCGAGCAGGGGATCGAGCCTCCTCCGCAGGCGCCGGCCACGAGCAGCACGACGGCGCCGAATGTGTCTCTCTTCATAGGTCGATGGACCCACTTGGCGCATAGAAGTTCCCACCACTGGCCACAGCACACAGCCACCCTCCCCCCGCTCGTGAGGACGAACACACACGGCGGGTATCGCTCGAGACGCCGCATCGGGAAGCTCGACGCGCCCTCGTTGCTGTCGAGACGCTCTTCCGCTCGCCCGAAGCGCCGCAGACACCCTCAAAGTCGACGCGCCCGAGCTCAGGGACTGAGGCCTGGAGCCTGAGGCCTCTCCGAGGCCTTGAGCCTTACGGTCCGAACTCGACGCCCACGTAGGCGCCGACGAAAACCTGCGCGCCGGAGGCGAACTGGTAGGCCGGGGTGGCGATGGGCGTGGGCGGCTTGCCGTCCTTGCCCATGAAGCGATTGGGATCGCTGTCGACGCGGGTGGCGGAGTCGGAGAGGGCGGTGGCGCTCTCGGCCGAGACGTTCATGCCGAGCTTGATGAGGAAGGTCTCGCCGGTGCGGTAGCCCACGCTGCCGTCGAGGGAGAGCACCGGGGAGAAGTAGCCGCGGCTCGCGGGGGAGTACTTGTCGATGCGCTCGGAGCCGTCGGTGGCGGCTGCGTCGCGAACCATGACCATGCGCCGGAACGCGAAGCCGGCGCCGCCCGCCAACGCTCCGCGAATGCGCGCCGTCTGGAACACGACGCGGGCGCGAACGGCTGCGGTGCCACCGAGGCGGTGGAAGGCGAAGGTCTCGTTGCGGGCCACGCCCACCGCGAGCTTGTTGGAGGTGGAGTCGCCGACGCCGTCGAAGACCACCGTTTGCTTGGTGTAGTCGTATTGCGCCGAGACGAAGAGCTCGAGGCCCACCGGGTCCCACTGGTAACCGAAGTAGCCGGCCACGGTCGGGCCCAGCGGCGTCGACGAGTCACAGGACTTCGCCCCGAGACCGTCTTGCGCGCTGCAGCGGGTGTCGATGGTGCTGCCGAGGGTGGACGCGGAGAGGGCCCCACCGAGCTGCGCGCCGCCGTAGATACCGTCGAGCCCACGCGTCTTGGTGGCGATGCGCTCGGTGGAGATAGTCTTGGAGAGCTGGAGGGTGACGCTCTCGGTGAAGCTCTCCTTGGGCTTGAGCACCAGCGTCTTGATGTATGGGTCGTACCCGTCGCGGGTCACCTTGAGCTCGTGAGAGCCCGGAGCCAGCGTCTGCGTGGTGCTCCCCTCGCCCACGTTCTTGCCGTCGATGAAGATCGCGCCCTGGCCGTCGGCCACGGCGATCTTCACGGTGGCAGGCCCGCCGTTGGCGGTGAGCGTGAACTCCCGGCGAACGCCCCGGGGAATCTCCACCTTCTCGGCTTCGGCCGCGAGCCCCAGCCCCCGCAGGGCGATCTCGTGGGTGCCGGGGTCGACCTCGCCTTCCCAGGGTGCCGGACCGACGTCGACGCCGTCGAGGATAACGCGAACGCTCTGCGACGAGGCCTCCTTCACCACCAGGTGCCCCTTGGTGGCCGCGGCTTCGAGGGTCACGGTGAGCGGCGTCACGCCACCGGCGGGCACGTTGGGCGCGCGGTCGAAGGGCGCGAGATCGGCCTTCTGCACGCGGACGCGGTGAGGCCCTGCAGCGAGGCGCAGGTTGCGACCGAGCGGCGATTTCCCCACCACCTTGTCGTCGACCAGGATCTCCGCGCCTTCTACGTTCACGTTCACCGTGAGCAAGCCGGTCTTGGTGTTGAGGTCCTGCAGGCGCTTGTCGACTTGCACCTTCTTGACCGGCGGAGCCTTGGCCCCGAAGGTGTTGAGGTACTCCTCGTAGTGGCCATAGGCCTCGGCGTCGCGCCCCAGCTCGTACTCCGCATTGGCGAGCCCGAAGAGCGCGCGCTCGGTCTTGTTGAGCGCGTAGGCCGCCGCGAACGCATCCGCCGCATCGCTCCACTTCTTGGTGCGCGTCGCCGCGTCGCCGCGGGTGAGCGCGGCGGTCTCTTCAGCGCCGGCCTTTTGGGCATGCACGACCTGCGGCACTCCGAGGAGGAGGGCCGAACCAAAGGCAAGGGCAGCAAGAAGGCGCATCGACATGGATCCCGGGATGTTCGAGAGTAAACGAAGACCGCCCGGCTCTGCCGAAATTCTGTTTCTGGAGAGAGTTGCCGAAAGCGGCCCGATGTGAACCCGAATTCGATGCAGGGTTCGGCTATTCCTCGGGGTCGAGGTACGTGACCTCTTCGCCACGGAAGGTGCGGAGCACCGTGCGCCCCTCGCCCTGCGACACGATGGCCGGCGGGAAGAGCGGCACTTTGCCGCGGCCGCCGGGGGTATCGCAGATGAGCTTGGGGAGGGCGATGCTGGTGAGCCGCCCCTGGAGCTGCCCCATGATCTCGAGGCCGCGCGCGAGCGGGGTGCGCAGGTGCGCCGTGCCCTGCACCGGGTCGGCTTGAAGCAGGTAGTACGGCCGTACGCGAACCCGCACCAGGCCGCGGAAGAGCGCCTCCAGCACCTCGGCGGAGTCGTTGATGCCGCGGAGCAGCACCGACTGGTTCATCACCGGAAACCCGGCGTCCGCGAGACGCGTGCACGCTGCACGCGATTCTTCGGTGAGCTCCCGCGGGTGGTTGAAGTGCGTCATCACCCAGATCGGGTGGTGCGGGCGCATGGCCGCCAAAAGCTCGTCGGTGATGCGCATGGGCAAGGTCACCGGCACCCGCGTCGCCAGGCGGATGGTCTCCACGCTGGGAATCCCCCGGAGCGCAGCCAGCACGCGCACCAGCTTCCCGGTGGCCATGGCCATAGGGTCGCCGCCGCTGACGATGACGTCGCGCACCTCCGGATGGGCGCGCAGGTACGCGAACGCCGGGCCCAGCGCCTCCAGCGAGAGAGCCCCGTCGCCGTGGCCCACCATGCGCGAGCGGGTGCAAAAACGGCAATACACGGCGCAGCGATCGGTCACCAGGAGGAGCGCGCGGTCCGGATACCGTTGCACCAGGTGTGGCGCCACCTGGTGGGCTTCTTCGCCGAGAGGATCCGCCAGATCGCCCGGATCCACCGCGGCCTCCCGCGCGTGGGGCACCACCTGCATGCGTAGCGGACACGCCGGGTCGTCACGATCCAGGAGCGAGAGATAGTAGGGCGTGATGCCCAGCGGCAGCCCTTGCGCCTCGGCCCGGGTAGCGCCCTCGCGCTCGGCGTCGGTGAGCGCGAGATAGTGCTCGAGCTCGTCGACCCGGGTGACGGCGTTGCGAATCTGCCACTGCCAGTCGTCGCGCCGCAGATCGCTCGCGGCCATGGGACCGCGACGCCGCAGGCTGGAGGCTTCCACCAGCGCCACGGTCAGTGCTTTCCGGCGTCTACCGTGGTCGCTGCGGCGTCGGGTGATCGCGTGCCGGCATCCACCGGAGGAAGCGCGCCACCGTCGGGCGCCCAGTCGACGCGCACGCCGGCGAGGGCGTTGTCGTCCACCTGCACCGGGAACTCTTTCCGCAGATCGCCCAGGAGCGCTTTCTCGCGATCGCGAATCTTGTCTTGCGCGAGCTTCACCCGGATGACCCGCTCGGCCTCTTCGAAGGCGCGCTCGCGGGCCTCGGTCTTGCCCGAGAGGCGCAGCACGAAGTAGCGCTCGCCCACCTTCACCGGCTTGTCGTAAACATCGCCCACCGCCTTGAGCTCGAACAGCGCCACGCGCACCGGCTCCGGCACCCGGGTGTTCTCACCGCGGGCGTCGCCGGGCGGGCTCACGATGCCCACGTCGCCCAGGAGGTCCACCGGCACGTTGGCCTTGGCCTGCGGGTCCACCGACTTTTGCTTCACCAGCTCGCCGAAGGCGGCCGGGGTTTGCGCGGTCTTGGCGGCCTTGAGCACCGCGGTGGCGGTGGCCTCGTCGCGAAGAATGATGACGGAGACGCGGCGGCGCTCGGGATCCTTGTAGTCTGCACGGTGTGCATCGAAATAGGCGCGCACCTCGGCCACCGGGATGTCCGCCGGTTTGGGCGCGTCTTTGCGCGTGTCGGCCAGCATCGCGTCGCGGAGAATCTGCCGCAGCTCTTCTTGCGCCACCGGGTCCTTGTCGTACCCCTTGGCGGTGGCTTCCTGGGCCAGGAGCTCCACGTTGATGAGCTCGTCGAGCAGCTCTTTCCTGCGCTCCGGCGACTGGTACCGGAGGCGGTCGAACTGGTCCATGCGGTCGAGCACCGCCACGTAGTCGCCGAGGGTGATGTTCTTGTCGCCGACCTTGGCCAGCACCTTGGCGGCCAGCTCCGGGGTGAGGGAATTGACCCCGCGGGAGGTGTTGCCGGCATCCACCGGGGGCGTCGTGCTGTTCTTGCACGAATCGCAGCCGCCCAAGCTCACGCCTACAAAGGCGACGGCGGCGCCCAGGAGCAGCGCGCGAGCGGGACGGGAAATGCGGGTCGAAGCGCCCATACCCTCCTGGAACTACTACGAGGACGCACCTTTTGCCAGCGAGTGACGGCGGCCCGCGCCTTCCTGAACCTTGTGATCCCCGCCCGATGCGACTACTCCACGGGCATGCGCTCCGTCCCGAGCATCGCTCCCCCGCCCCACCCGGACCTCAAGTACAAGAAGATCCTGCTCAAACTGAGCGGCGAGGCTCTGTGCGGGTCCACCGGTTATGGCATCCAACCGGAGGTGCTCAAAGACACCGCCACCGAGCTGGCCGAGGTTCACGCGCTGGGCGTGCAGATCGGCATCGTGGTGGGCGGCGGCAACATCTTCCGCGGCCTCAAGGGCGCGAGCGCCGGCATGGACCGCGCGCAGAGCGACTACATGGGCATGCTCGCCACGGTGATGAACGCCCTCGCGCTGCAAGACGCCCTGGAGAAGGCCGGCGTCCCCACCCGCGTGCAAACCGCCATCGAGATCCGTCAGGTGGCCGAGCCGTACATTCGCCGGAAGGCCATGCGGCACCTGGAAAAAGGGCGTTTCGTCATCTTCGCGGCGGGCACCGGCAACCCCTACTTCTCCACCGACACCGCGGCCGCCCTGCGCGCCATGGAGATCCACGCCGACGCGCTGTTCAAGGCCACCAAGGTCGACGGCGTGTACGACAAGGACCCGGTGCGCTTCGCCGACGCCGAGATGTACCGCGAGATGACCTTCGACAAGTTCATCTCCGAGCGCATCGCGGTCATGGACTCCACCGCCGCCACGCTCTGCCGCGACAACAACATGCAGATTCGCGTGTTCAAGCTCACCACCCGCAACAACATCAAGCGCGCGGTGTTCGGCGAGCCCATCGGCACCACGGTTCAGAAGTAGGCCTCAGTCGCCCAGCGCGACGAGGCGCCCGAAAATCGCGTTGGGCCCGACCCAACCGTTGATGTTTCCGCGGTTGTTCCCGATCTGAAAGCGCCCCGGCTGGCGGGCCACCACCAGGTGCAGGTACTCGCTTCCGTGTACTTTACACAGAACGATGTCGCCCACCGCGAGCGCTTCCCGCTCGGCCTCGCTGGCGAAGGGAGCGACGGTACACAGCTGCCCGGAGGCGACCTTCCCCTTCATGGAGTGGCCCCGCGGACGGAACGATACGGTCTCGCCCTTGCGCAGTCGCTCGATGTAGCCGCTGGCCCAGCCCATGCTTCGGAGCGTACCGGAAACCCGGTCAATCGTAAGGCGCGGCGGAGATCTCGAACGCGAGCCCGGCGTGCAGGCCCGGCGCGGCGCCCATGCTCCCGCCCGCGAATACGTTCACCGCGGCCCAACGGGAGAAGTGGTAGCCAGCGCCGGCACGTCCCCCCACCGAGAACCCCTGGCTGGCGAGGCGCGACTCGCGTCCTGCGTGGAGGATGCCGGTCGGCGTGTAGATCGTGGCAAAACCAGGCAAGAAGTCGGCAAAGAGCCGCCAGCGCCCGCGCCCGCCGCGAAGCCCGAGGACGAGCTCGCCCGACCCGCGGTAGAAGACCGACGGCTGCACCGTGCGGTCGACCACCCGAAGCGCGGGAACCTCGTTGGGGCCGAGGCCGAGCGAGAGCTGGAACCCCGCGCGAAGGGGCCCCAGTGCGAGGAGGTCGGCGCCGACCTCGAAAGAAGGAATCCACGCGGTCTGCCCGCGCCATACCCGGGTGGATACGGTGTCGTAGTCGCTGCATCCACGGCGCAGCGGATCGCAGAGCGACATGACGCCCGGGAGCCGCGTCGCGTGAAGGGTGACGCCCGCGCGAAAGCCCACCTGCAGTCCGTCGCGGGAGCTCGCTGCGGAAGGCCCGGAAGTGAGCGCCACCAGGAGCCCCGCCGAAGCAGCCAGCCGCATGCGCATCCTCATGCGACGTGCGACGTGACGAAACGGTTCTCGTCGCGCGGCAATATTCTCGTGTAGCGCGAAGTCGGGGCACGTGGTTGCCGGGTCGACGACGTCAGCTACTGTGAGACGATGCGTAATTTGCGCGCCGGCCTACTTTTGACGCTCGGGATGCTCGTGGGGTGCGGGAGTGTCGACGTGTCGGCGGGAGGCGAGCAGAGCGCCATCATCGGCACCCAACGCTCGGCCAGCGCGTACGCCGAAGCGGTCATGGTGAAGGTGAACAACGTGGAGCAGGACTTCTGCTCCGGCGTGGTCATCGCGCCGCGGGTGGTGGTCACGGCTGCCCATTGCGTGGTCTTCAACCCGGCCGGCGCCGCGCCGCGGGGCACCTGGACCATCACCGCGCCGTTCGTCGCGGGCGGTTCGCAGACGCGCACGGTCGTCTCGGCGGACGTGATGGACCCGGCGTTTCGCGCGGTGAATCGCTGGGACTACGAGTCGCACAGCGAGCTGCACGATGTGGCCGTGCTCTACCTCGACGCGCCCTTCACCGGGATGACGTACCCGACCTTGAACGCCACGCCGCCGCCGAGCTCCACGGTGGCGGCGCCCACCTATGTGTCCGCGGTGGGTCGGCAAACGGTGTCGGTCACCGCCGGCCTGGTGCTGAGCAGCAAGGTGTCGCTCGCGTACGTGACCGACGGCAGCTATCCGTTCACGTACATCACCGGCCGCGTGACCGATGGCGGCGACTCCGGCGGGCCGCTGTTCCTCGAAGGAACGCACCAGCTCGTGGGCACCGAGGCCCTCTTCGATCCGGGCACCAACAAGGACTACTGGACCCGCCTCGACGGCACTGTGTACGGGTGGCTGAACAGCATGGTCTCGTCGCACGGCGGCTGGGACGGCAGCTTGCCGGTGTACACGCCGCTCACGCTCAAGGCCGCAGCGCTCAAGGCGCTGTGCGATCGCGCGCAGTTCGGCTGCTGTGGCGACAAGGGCGCTGGCGGCGCGCCGTTCAATCGCGGGCTCTGCGAGGCGTACATGGCCGACGGGCTCGAGTACAGCATGAGCGGGCTCGACGCACCCAACGTGGACCTCGCCAAGATCGTCGTGGATCAGACCAAGGCGCGGCTGTGCATCGCCGAGCTCTCGGCCATGAGCTGCGAGACCACGGGCATCTCGTCCACCGAGTACCGCAAGCTCGTGGCCGACTGCTTCGGTGCCATGAGCGGCACCATCACCGGCAGTGGCGCGTGCCACGCCGACATCGAGTGCGGTCCGGGTCGCTACTGCGCCGGCGCCTTCACCGGTTCCACCTATCTGCTCTCGGGAGGCACCTGCGCGCCGCTGGCCGGCCTCGGGGCGCCCTGCACCTGGACCGACGCCCACATCGCCGACAACTGCTCCTATCGTGGCTCCGGCGACACCGGGCGCATCTGCACGAACAGGGTGTGCGCAGCTGCGGGCAACTTGGGCGACGCGTGCTCCACCAACGCCACCTGCGCGGCTTCGTCGTGCGCCTGGGACTCGGCGCAGTCGAAATCCGTGTGCAGTGCACAGATCGTCGACGCGAGCCTGTGCGAAGCGTTCTAGAGCGTGCCGCGGAACACGCGTCGCGCGGGGCCGCGCATGAGGATGTGACCGGGCTCCCGGCGCGAGATGACGAGCTCGCCGCCCGGCAGCTTCACGCGCGCCGGCCCCTCCGGAAGGAGTCCTTTTTCCCACGCGGCGACGGCGGTGGCGCAGGCGCCGGTGCCGCAGGCCATGGTGAGCCCCACGCCGCGCTCCCACACCACGAGGTCGATGCGGCCGTCGCGGAGGGTGGCGAACTCCACGTTGGAGCCGGCGGGAAACGATGCGTCGGTAGCGATCGTTGGCCCGATGGCGCGAATCTCCTCCGGCGAGAACGTGCCGAAGAGGATGGCGTGGGGATTGCCCGCGTCCGCCAACACGAATTCGAAGGAGCGCCCGGCCGCCGTGAGCGCGCGCACGCCGGTGACCCGGACGTCGCCCATGTCGACCACCACCGAGCCCTCGGTCTCTTCCTTCTCCACCAGGCAGCTGCGAAGACCGGCGTCGGTGTCGACCACCACGGTGGACGACTGGAACGTGCCCTTGGTGAGGTGAAGCGCCACGCAGCGCAGACCGTTGCCGCACATCTCGGGCACCGAGCCATCGGCGTTGAGGACCCGCATGCGATGGGTGGCGCCGGGGGTCCGCGAGGGCAGCACCAGCAGCACGCCGTCGGCACCCACGCCGAAGTGACGGTCGCAGATCTTGGCGGCGAGCTCCGGCGAGACGCGCGTCTCGTCGTCGGCGTCGACCACCACGAAGTCGTTACCGGCCCCCTCGTACTTGGTGAAACTGAGCTGCATCGAGGGAAACGGTAGTCGCCGCCCGGGCCGAACTCAAGGCGCGCGCTACAAGCGCTCGGCTTCGGGGCCGAGGAAGGGCAACCATCGATAGCGACCGGGCGTGAGCGCCGCCTGGATGACCACCTGGTGCTCCAGGCGCCGGGGAATCCAGGCCACGAGGCGGTCCCCCACCGACCAGCACCAGAGATCCCAGGCGGGCATCCCATCGGCCTCGAAGACCTCCGGGATCACCACGAAGGGTCGACGCCTACCGAGCGCACACGAAAGCAAGCGCCCTTGGAGCTCGTGCCGATCGACATGGCGGTCGAGCTGCCGCAAGAGGGTGGCCCTGCGCACCGCAAGCGACATCACGCCTCGGGTATCCGGCGTGAAATCCGCGAGCGAGGCGCTCCGGAGCGCGGGCTCGTCCTGCGCCTGATCCCACGCCATGACCTCGGCAACGATGGCTTCTCGGGCCTCCGACGCCAGGATGTTGCGCGCCCCCACGGGCATGACGAACCCTCCCACCATCACCACCGGCGGCGTGCTCTCCGGCGGCTCGCGCGACGCTTGCTCGGAGGGCGGCGGCACTTTCAAGGGCATGAACCTCGCCAGCTCCACGCTGCGAGTGCGTTCCCGCTGCTCGAGCATCATCTGCGCCGTCGCGCGATCGCTGGCCGTGAGCTCGATGCGACGACCCCGTCGCTCCAGGCCGGACGGTAGGCGATCCGCATGACAGAAGTTGAGCCCCTCGAGGGCATCCTCGGCCACGTAGGTGACGAGCTTCGAATGAAACGCCACCACGTCGCGCTGGGACATCGTGTCGAAAGCCACGAACACGCTCTGGCGCTCTTCGAGCTCCATCACCCACACCCCAGCGACGAACGGAAACGCCTCCGCCACCCGCGCGATCTCCTCAGGCATCAACCCCACGTGCCGATTCTACCCGCGACGCGGCATCACGGCCAGAGGCGCGCGAGCTACCAGGGCAACCAGCGATACCGGCCGGGCACGAGATCCATCTGGGTCGCCACGTGGTGCTCGAGCCGCTCGGGAATCCAGGCCACGAGCCGATGCTCGATTGCCCAGCACCAGAGATCCCAGGCCGGCAGGCCGTTGGGCTCGAAGACCTCCGGCACCACCCGGAGCGGCGCAGGAAGACCGAGCTCGCAGGAGAGCATACGCCCTCCGAGCAGGGGCGGGCGCGACGGGTACTCGCCCATCTCCCGGAGGAGCGCAGCGCGTCGCACCGCGAGCTGGAAGACCCCCGCCATCTCGGGAGCGAAGTGGGCGAGGTCCGCGCTGCGCAAGATGGGCTCCGCCTGCGCGTCGTCCCACGCCATGGCCTCGGCGATGGTCGCCTGGCGCACGTCCACCGCGAGCGACGTTCGCGGCACCACGGTCATCGGCCGCCCCATCAGCATGACCAGCAGCGGCGTGCTCTCGAGTGCCTCGAGCGTCGGGAGCTTCGACGCAACTTCCAGCGATGGCACGGGCGGCGGTTCGACCCCGCGAATGCGCGCCCGCTGGTCGAGCATCATCTGCGCGGTGGCGCGATCGCTGGCCGCAAGCTCGATGCGGCGCCCGCGTTTGCGCACGACCGGCGGGAGACGATCGGCGACGCAGAAGGAGATCCCCTCGAGGGCAGCTTCGCCGACGTAGGTGAGGAGGCTCGTATGAAGGGCCACCACGTGTCGCTGGGAGAGCGTGTCGAAAGCCACGAACACGCTCTGGCGCGGCGTGCCGTCGCTCGCGACCTCCTCGAGGTCCAATACCCACACGCCCGCGAAGGAGGGAAACGCTTCCGCCACCAGCGCAATCTCTTCCGGCATCAACCCCACGCCTTTTCGTATCGCGGGATCGCGGTCCGGCCAGGGCCGCCAGCGATACCTTTCGGGCGCGCGCGCGATGCGCGCTTCGGCGAGGCCGAGGTGCTGCTGCGGCACCCACACCACGAGGCTCTCGTCGAGACGCCAGCACCAGAAGTCGCAGGGAGGCAGGCCCGACCCGCCGAAGAGCACATCGTGCGGGAGGACCACGGGGTCGGCAGGCGCGATGGTGATTTCGAGGAGCCTGCCGCTCCACTGCGGCGGCTCGTGGGGGTAGGCTCCCGCGTCGCGAAGGAGGGCCGCGCGCCGGTCCACGAGGTCCAGCACGTCGGGCGACGACGAACGACTTCCCGCGAGCTCCCAGGAGGCCGAGAGCGTCTCGCTTCGATGCCGATACCAGGCCATCACCTCGGCGACGATGCGCGCGCGCTCTCCCTTGGAGAGGACGATGGCTGCGCCGCGGGCCGCGGGCTTCGCCGTGGAAGGCGGCGGCCCCCGATCGGCCGGACGAACGGGCGCCGGAGGCGGAAGAGGAGGCGGAGGAGGCTCGCGCGCCATGGCGTCGGCACGTTCCTTCGCGCGAAGGTCGAGGACGGCGCGGCCTCGGGTTCGATCGCTCTCTCGCAATCCAACGACGCGACCACGACGCCCCACGATCCGCGGCGGGCTGGCCGGGTCGAAGTACTCCAGATCCGCGAGCTCCTCGGGTCGCACATAGCGAACGAGCTGCGCGTGGAGCGCCACGATGGCGCGCTGATCGAGCGGGCTCATGGCCACGAACACGCGATGCCCGCCGTCCTCGCGGTCGACCACGTGAACCACCACCGACACGCCGAGATCCTCGGCAACGAGCGCGATCTCCTCCGGCGTCAACCCCACGCGCAGATTCTACCTTCCGCGCGGCATCACGGCCAGAGGCGCCAGCGATGGTCCGCCGGCGCACGCGCGATGCGCGCTTCGGCCTTGCCGATGTGCTGCTGCGGCACCCACACCACCAGCGTACCCTCGGCGCACCAGCACCAGTAGTCCGGCGGAGGCAGTCCGAAGGCGTCGAAGTAGGGCGCGTCGGGCAAGAACATGCGCCGGCTGACGGAGATCTCCAGCAGTCGACCGGTCCGTTCCGGCGGCGCCTCCGGGTACGCGCCCTGGAGCCGGAGGAGCGCTGCGCGATGCGTGCCGAGGGCCTGCACGCCCGAGGTCGTCGGCGAGTGGTTTGCGATGTCGGGGCTGCGGGAGACCCCACCGTTCTGGAGCGCATGCCAGGCCATGGTCTCGGCGACGAGCCACGCGCGCGTTTCGCGCATGGAGCGCGGAGGCTGTCGGGGCGGCGGCTTGACCGCCGAGAACGGATGCAGCGGTCCGAACATGACGGGCGGCGGCGGGGGCTCGCGTGCCAAGGCCTCGGCGCGGAGTCGCGCACGAACCTCGAGCATCGCTCGACCGGCCTTGCGATCGCTCTCCTGCAGCTG
>JABFRG010000882.1 GCA_013141295.1 Polyangiaceae bacterium | reverse complement strand
GCACCTCCACGATGCCCGGGTGGCCGATCTTGGCGGCGGTGAGCGCCTCCTGGTGAAAGCGCCGGACGGCCTCCCGCGACGTCGCGGTGACCATGAGCTTCACCGCGAACTTGCGCTTGAGCTCGACATGCTCGGCCTCGAACACCGCGCCCATGCCTCCCTTGCCCACGAAGCGCGTGAGGCGATACTTCCCGGCCAGGATCCGCCCCACCTGGCTGTCGCCGGGGGTGGCCGTTTGCAGATCACCGTCGCCGGGCCCCTCGGCCACGTTCGAAAGCTCGGTGGGGGAGAAGGCGTCCACCGGGCCATGCTACCGCTTCTCCGCCGTGGATCCCCGTTTTCGCGGGAAATTCGCCCGCGGGCGTGGGCCCCGGTTAGCATGGCGGCATGCGGTATCGGGTCCTTCCTCCCGTCTTGGCTTTGGCGACGATTTCCACCTTGGCGTACGCGCAGAGCGCCTCGCCCCGCCGGAGCGCGCCGCAGCACTTCGAGCTTCACCGGGCGCGCGACACGTCGGCCATCTCCGGCGCGGCCCGCGCCCGCGCCAAGGCGGGAAACTGCAAGGCGGCCCTGGACGGCTTCGACGAGGCTCTGCGGACCACCCAGGAGGCGGAGCTCTACCGCGACCGGGGGCTCTGCCACGAGAAAGAGGGCCACCGCTTTCCGGCCATCGACGACTTTCGCGTGTATCTGACCATGCGCGCCGACGCGCCCGACGCCGACGACATCCGCGCGCGGCTGGACACGCTAGAGGGGAACCAGCGCAAGGAGCACGAGACCGTCGAGGACGGCGCCAAGACCAAGAAGGGCGTTCAGGATAGCCAGGACGGCCAGAAGGACCTTCGCACCGATCCCAACAGCAAGACCTTCGAGATGACCCTCGACGATACCCAGCGGCTGGACGCCGCCGAAGGGTCGGGCTTGCGCCTCGGTTCCGGCTTCGTGCTCGGCCCCTACTTCGGCCTGCGCAAGGCCTTCAACAAAGATGGATCCTCCGACTGGGGCTACATGGTGGGCCTCAGCGCCCGATACTCGTTCAATTCCGTCATCACCGCGCTGCTCGAGCTGGGCTACGCCGGCTTCGGCAAGTCCGGCGAGGGAACCAACAACGGCGGCATTCAGACGCTCCTGGGGCTCGAAGCGCGGCTGCGGCTCGACCGCTTCGCCACCAACCAGTTCTTCCTCATGGGCGGCTTCGGCTACGAACGGGCGGTCAACTCCTCGTCCAAGGTCACCGGGGTCGTGTACTTCCTGCCCCGGCTGCGGCTCGGCTACCGGCACGTCTTCGGTCCCTCGGTGGGCCTGGAGATCGCCCTCGACGGCGGCCCCTTCCTCAATGCCTTCGAAAACGTTCCGGTGGGGGCCACCGCCGACAGCCGCTTTGCCGTGATGCTCGGCGGCACCCTGTCCTTGGCCGTGGCGTTCTGAGCATCGCTCGGCCCCTCCGGTAGCGCTGTTTCGCGAGGGGGAAAGCGGCTATAACCGCCGCCCGACCGGCTTCCGTGGTCCCGACCGGCGCTTCGTCGAATGACGGTCGGGGGCTGAATGAAGACCGGGCGCCGCGCTACAAACGAGAGGAATCATGGCGAAAATCCACCCTACTGCGGACGTGAACCCGAAGGCCGAGCTGGGGGAGGGCGTCAGCGTCTGGCAAAACGCCCAGGTCCGTGAGAACACCCGCATCGGCGCCCGTAGCATCATCGGCATGGGCACCTACATCGACGTCGGCGTCACCGTGGGCGAGGACTGCAAGTTCCAGAACTACGTGTGCACCTACGCCGGCGTGACCATCGAGTCCGGGGTGTTCTGCGGGCCCTGCGTGGTGTTCACCAACGATCTCAATCCGCGGGCCATCAACGCCGACGGAAGCATCAAGAAGGCCACCGACTGGACCATGACCGAGACGCGCATCCGCTACGGCGCGGCGCTCGGGGCGAACTCCACCATCGTGTGCGGCATCACCGTCGGCAAGTGGGCGCTGGTGGCGGCCGGGAGCGTGGTCACCCGCGACGTGCCGGATCACGGTCTCGTCTCGGGAAATCCGGCCCGGCTCCGCGCCTTCGTGAGCGCGCATGGCCACAAGATGAAGGCCGTGAAGGAGCCCGCGCCGGGCGACACCCACGTGACCATGAAGTGCACGAAGACCGGTGACCTCACCGAGATTCCCGTGGCCGATTACCAGAAGCTCACCCGCTAACGTTTCCACAGGTAGAAAAGCATGAAGCGCAACATCCCGGTGTCTCGTCCGTTCATCGGCGAAGAAGAGAAGAAGGCCGTCCTCGAGGTGCTCGACTCGGGCATGATCGTCCAGGGCCCGCGCACCGCGGCGCTGGAAGACGCCTTCGCCAAGGTGGTGGGCACCAAGCACGCGGTGGCGACCTCCTCCGGCACCACCGCCCTGCACCTGGCGCTCCTGGCCAACGGCATCGGGCCCGGCGACGAGGTCATCACCTCGCCGTTCACCTTCATCGCCTCGGTGAACAGCATCCTCTTCACCGGCGCCACGCCGGTGTTCGCCGACATCCAGGAGGAGACCTTCAACATCGATCCCGCGGCCATCGAGAAGGTCATCACCAAGAAGACCAAGGCCATCCTGCCGGTGCACATCTA
>JABFRG010000744.1 GCA_013141295.1 Polyangiaceae bacterium | reverse complement strand
CGCTCCCACTTCCCCATGCGCAGCAGTGTACCATGATTCCGCATGGGGTCACGGGGCCACGCAATTCTCGGCGTCATCGTCTGCGTGGTCGTGCCCCTCGGTTCGTGGCTGAGTGGTCCGAGCCCGGGCTACACCATGTTCGCCGGCTACACCGACTTCCGCCTCGAGTGCCGGGTGTGGGAGGGCGCGGAGGCGCGGCCCATCTCGCCGGCTGCGCTCCTTCCCTATGCCAGCGGCTATCTGAAGAACCTGCTCGCGATGGGCGAAGCCGGCGGGCGCGTTCGGAGCGTCGACGCGCTCCGACCCCATCTCGGCGACGTCGCCGCGCTCGCCTGCGAAGTGCCGCGCGCGACGCGCATCGAGCTGGCGCTCCACGAGACCGACGAGACCGGCCACTTGCGCGTCACGCGAGCGTCGCGAGCGTGCGCGCGATGAGCACGCGAGCACTGGCGTGGGCGCGCATCGCGCTGGGCCTAGTGTTCTCGCTTCGCCACACGTCGCTCGTGTCGCAGCTCCCGGGCATCCACCTTCCGCCGGCGCGCGCCCTCGCCGGATGGCCCGAGGGCGCGGGCGAGCACCGCATCGCCGTCTTCCCCTGGCTCGAGCTACCGAACGGGGTGGTCTCGGCGCTCTGCGTCGTGCGCACCGTGGCCGGGCTGTGCTTCGCGCTCGGCGCGTTCACGCGCCCCGCCGGCATCGTCGCCGTCGCCGCTGCCTACGCGATCGTGGCGCAGGACCCCATCGGCTTTCTCTTCACCACGCACATCATGTACCTGGGCATCTTGGTGCTGGCTCTGGGCGACGCCGGCTCGACGCTGGCGCTGCGGCCGGTGCCGGCGCGATCCCCCCGGTCGAGCGTCTACGTCGCGCGGGCCTTCGTGGCGTCGGTGTACTTCTGGTCGGCGATTCCCAAGCTGCGCGGTGCGTGGCTCTCGGGCTCGGTGCTCCGCGCCTATCTCGACCTCGGCTACGGTCGCGGCGCCCTCGGCTCGTTCCTCCTGGGCGCACACGCACGGGAGTCGGCGATGCTCACCGTGGCGGTGGAAGCCTCGTTGCCCGTGCTGCTGCTGGTACCGCGCACGCGCCTCGCCGGCGTGCTCCTCGCGTGCATGATGCATGCGATATTCGAGCTCACGGTGCGTCCCGACGTCCTCGGTTGGGTGATGGTCTCTCTGCTCCTGGTGTTCCTGGAGCCGGAGCGGCTCAGCCGCCGAGGCAGCCGAGCTGGACCTTGACCTTGGCGTTCACGTCGCCCTGCACCGCGGTGCACTGGGTCGGGCAGAGGTTGATCTTGGTCGGCGTGGTGTTGTTGTCGTAGTACCAGCCGTTGGCCACGCAGGCGGCCAGGTTGGTGACGCGCACCAGGCTCTGCGGGGTGGTGCCGTTCATCAGGTAGTCGACGGTGACCTTGGCCGGATCGATGACGCCGGTGGTGGTGGTCGGCATGTTGTACGAGCAGCCGATGGCCGAGAGCTGAATCTGCTTCAGCGCTTCGACGAAGGCGGCGGGGTTGCCGGCGCCGACGTTCCAGCTGCGACAGGTGGCAGCGCCGTTGCCGCAGGCGTTGGTGAGCGCGCCCACCACGTTGTTGTGCACCGGCGCGTTGCCGCCCGTGGCCCAGGTCTCGAGGTTCGAGAACGTGGCGCCGGTCATGCCCACCACGAAGGTTCGCACCGCGGTGGCGGCGTAATGCGCCTGAAGAATACCCTGCAACGTGGTGTTGCTGGTGTTGCACGCGGTGGGGTCGCCGTCGGTGATGAGAATGCCGATGGCCTGACGCCCGGCGCGGCGGTTGGTGGCGTTCCCCAGGAAGCCCGCGATGCCGCGCATCCCGCCTTCGGTGGGCGTATCGGCGCCATCGGGCGCGGTGCTGTTGAGGAGCGTGTCGAAGGTGGCCGAGGGAAGCGCCGTGAACCCGGTGGCGCCGCCCGGGGCGCTCGACATGGAGTAGCCGCTACCGTCGCACTTGTAGGTGGTCGACGGGAGCTGCGGGAAGAACTGCAGCGCCGCCGCATTGCCGGTGGAGCTCGTGGACTTGAAGTACGACGAGAGCGCGTTCACCGACGCGCACCACTTGGAGGCCGTGGTGCTACCGACGTTGCAGTCGGTGCCCATGCTGCCCGACTTGTCGAGCATGATGAACATGTCGAGGGGCGTGAGCGTAGCCTCCGCCGAGGTCGCCGCGCACGCGTCGCGGGCTGCGTCCCGCGAGGGCGCGTCGTAGGCGAAGGTCACGTCGGGAATGTTCGAGGCATCGCTGGCGTCGATGCCGCCACTCGATGCGTCGACCCCGCTCGATCCCGAGCTGCCGCTCGATCCCGAGCTGCCGCTCGATCCCGAGCTGCCGCTGGACCCCGAGCTGCCGGACGATCCCGAGCTGCCGCTGGATCCGCCGGAGCTCGCGCCGGACGATCCCGATGCGCCGGACGACGACGACGTGGTGCCGCTGCTGGCGCCGGCCTCCGGGGTTGCTCCACCGGCTCCATCGTCACCACATCCCCCGGTGAGCGCAGCGGCTCCACCAAGCGCCACCGCGACGACGAAGATTCCGCGCGCAACCTTCACTTGTGCCATTGTGTAATGCTACGATTGTCGATTGTACTGTTCAAGAAACGTGAGCAGCGGAGGGCGCGATGAGTAGTCCGAAGAAGCAGATGTCGCATGCACGGCGGCCGCAATGGCTGGTCCTCGCGTCCACGACCGCAGCGGCGGTGGCTCTTTCCGCGGCCGCTTGCGGCGGCGACGACGGCATATCGCAGTTCGACGCCGGCTCCAGTGGCCAGCCCGACGGCGCGGGATCCAGCGGATCCAGCGGCAATCTGGGAATCGGCGACGACAGCGGAAATGGCCGTTCCGACGCGGCGTTCAATGCCGACGCCGCCTGCGCCGTCACCACCGTGGAGGCGAAACGAGCGCCCGCGAGCCTGCTCTTCGTCATCGATCGGAGTGGCAGCATGAACTGCAATCCACCTCCCACCACCACCTCGGCGGTGTGTGAGCAATTCCCCATCACTGCCGACACCACCAAGGCGAGCAAGTGGACCATCACGCGCAACGCCCTCAAGGCGGCGCTGGCGGCCATGCCTGCCACCAACAGCGCGGGCATCAGTCTCTTCAACACCGACGACGACTGCGCGGTGCTCCCGACGCCGGGTGTGCTGGTGAAGCCGCTCGACCCCACCCAGAAGACGGCGCTCAACGCCAGCCTGGACGCGGTGACGCCCAAGGGCTTCACGCCCATCGTGGGCGGGGCCACCCTCGGGTACCAGTATCTGCACACGACGCCCAGCATCGTGGGCAAGAAGTTCCTGGTGCTCATCACCGACGGCGAAGAGACGTGCGCCCCGGATCAGCAGGAAGGCTTCGTGACCACCACCGTGCAGAACGCGGGGCTCGTGGGCATCAAGACCTTCGTCATCGGCGCGCCCGGCAGCGAGGAGAACCGCGCGTTCCTGTCGCGCATGGCCTTCAACGGCGGCACCGCTCGCAGCGCTGCCTGCGTCCACGCGGTCTCGCCGGCCAACGCCGGTGACTGCCACTTCGATCTCACCAACTCGGGCGTGAACCTGGCGACGGAGCTCAACGCCGCCCTCGACTCCATCTCTCGCGAGGCCCTCGGCTGCGAGTTCGACGTTCCCAAGCCCGGCAGCGGGACCATCGACTACGGCAAGGTCAACGTGCTCTACACGCCGTCCGGCGGCGGCGCCGCGCGCAGTGTGCCCCAGGACAACAGCGCCGGTTGCACCGCGGGCGCCGACGGTTGGCAGTACTCCGCCGATCGCTCGAAGATCTTCCTGTGCGGCAACGCCTGCAACACCGTCAAGGCCGACCAGAACGGTCGCGTCGACGTGGCGCTCGGCTGCACCACCGTCGTGCGATAGCGGCCGCTCAGGGCCGGACGTCCCACCACTTGGAGAGGTTGGTGTCGGCAGTGCGCGGCTGCTGCGCGTAGTGGGAAATGTCGTTGTAGAGCATCAGGCGCGCGCGGACGGGGTCCTTGAAGTCCACCACGTTGAGGCAGGCCGGCGACTGGTCGAGGCGGTCGCGGTAGCCGCGTGCGTCGATGCCCAGGAGGCTCGCCAGGATGAGGCGGATGGTGGCCTTGTGCGACACGATGGCCACGGTCTGGTTCGGGTGGGCCACCACCACTTCCCGGACGACGGGGAGTGCGCGCGCGGTGACCGCCAGGCCCGACTCGCCGCTCTGGGGCGCAAAGGTGAACGGGTCTTCCTCCCACGACGCGTACTCTTCGGCGAACTCGACCTCCACCTCGCGGCGCGTCTTCTGCTCCCAGCGTCCGTGTCCGATCTCGCGGAGCCCGTCGCGGGGCTGCGGGTTCAGCCCGTGGGGCACGCCGAGGATGCTCGCGGTGTCGAGCGTGCGCTGCATGGGGCTGGCGTAGATCGCCGCGAGCTTCTCGTGGGCCAGGCGCTCCGCGAGCTTCTGCGCCTGGGCTCGCCCTTCGTCGGAGAGGAGCACGTCGGTGGAGCCGGCGAAGCGATCCTCCGCGGTGAGCGTGGTCGCGCCGTGTCGGATGAGGAGGAGCCGCGTCGTCATGGCGCTACGGTATAGGCAATGTGCCCACAAAAGCGAAGCGGCCAGCTCCGAGAAGCCGGCCGCTCTGCGTCGTCTCGCGACGGGATCAGGCGCTGGCGAAGGAGCCCTTGCCCTTGCCCTTGGCGGGCTTGGCGTGGCCGTTGGCGCCGTTGCTCTTGCTGCCCTTGGAGCCGCCCTTGAGGAGATCGTCGGCCACCTTGGCGGCGCGGGTCGTCTTCTCCCAGGAGAACTCGTCACGGCCGAAGTGACCGTAGGCCGCCGTCGCGCGGTAGACCGGGCGAAGGAGGTTGAGCTCGTCGATGAGCGCCTTGGGGCGCATGTCGAAGTTGTCGAGGATGTACTTCTCGAGCTTCTCGTCGGCGATCTTCCCGGTGCCGAAGGTGTTCACGTGAACGCCCACCGGCTTGGCGACGCCGATGGCGTAGGCCACCTGCACTTCGCAACGCTTGGCAAGGCCCGCGGCGACGATGTTCTTGGCGACGTAGCGGCCGTAGTAGCAGGCCGAACGGTCGACCTTGGACGGGTCCTTGCCGGAGAAGGCGCCGCCGCCGTGACGGCCCATGCCGCCGTAGGTGTCGACGATGATCTTGCGACCGGTGAGGCCGCAGTCGCCCATCGGTCCACCGACCACGAAGCGGCCGGTCGGGTTGATGTGGAACTTGGTGTTCTTGTCGATGAGCTTCTTGGGGAGCGTCTTGAGGACGACGAGCTCCATGATCGCTTCTTTGAGCGTCTTGTACTTCACGTCTTCCGAGTGCTGCGAGCTGACGACGACGGCGTCGATGCGCACCGGAACGTCGTTCTCGTACTCGAGCGTGACCTGGGTCTTGCCGTCGGGGCGAAGGAAGTCGACCTTCTTCGAGTGGCGGATCGCCGCGAGCTGCCGCGCGAGGCGGTGCGCGTAGTCGATGGGCGCCGGCATGAGGCTCGGCGTCTCGTCGGTGGCGTAGCCGAACATCAGGCCCTGATCGCCTGCGCCCTGCTCCTTGTGCATGCCTTCGCCCTCGGTGACACCTTGGGAGATGTCCGGGCTCTGCTGCTCCACGGCGGTGAGGACCGCGCAGGTGCTGGCGTCGAAGCCCATCTCGGAGCTCGTGTAGCCAATCTCCGTCACCGTCTTGCGGACGATGGTGGGCACGTCGATACGCGCGGTGGTGGTGATCTCACCCGCGACGACGATCATTCCGGTCTTGGCGAGGGTCTCGCAAGCAACGCGAGCGCGCTTGTCTTGGGCGAGGATGGCGTCGAGGACGGCGTCCGAGATCTGATCACAGATCTTGTCCGGGTGCCCTTCGGTGACCGATTCCGACGTGAACTGATAGCGTCCCATACGTGCTCCATTGCGCTGGATGATTCGAGTCTCGGGTGCTGATGCCGGCGTGTCCGAGAACATTCGCCGCCGCACCACGAGACGCTCAGATAGCGCGTCGGGCCCCAACTTAGAACGGGAATTTTCGAGACGTTTCGAGAGGCTGCCGTCGGGCCATGGGGACCGCGCCCGGCGCGGCCCAGCAGGAAGACGAGCGGCGCCCTTCGCATCCTCGGTAACTGCAAAATAACGTTCGGAAAAGAAGAACGGCAGTGGACTCGACACCGCCGCCGCGCCGGACCATTCTTCGGCTCCATGCGCCGCTCCCTCTTCTTGGCCCCCCTCCTCGTCGCCATTGTCCATTGCGGAACTTCGTCTGGATCGGGCTTCGACGGTCAGAGCTCGAGCGGCGGCACTTCCAGCGGCGGCGGGAGCTCGGGCCTCACCACCTCCGGTGGGCCGGCGCCCACCAACGAGACCGAGTGCACCAAGATGGACCTGGTGTTCGTGGTGGACGACTCGGGCTCCATGGGAGAGGAGCAGGCGAACCTCGCCGCGAACTTCCCGGCCTTCATCAAGATCCTCGACGACACCAAGAGCAAGAACGGGGTGCCGCTCAACTATCGCATCGCCGTCACCACCACCGGCCGCGACCTCTCGTACACCGTGCAGCCGCCGCCACCGTTCGGCCCGCTCCCGATGAACGAGAAGGGCGACAACGGTGCGTTCCGAAACAAGAAGGAGTGCGGCGCCACCAAACGATGGCTCGACCGCGGTGACGCCAACGTGAGCTCCGTGTTCTCGTGCCTCGCCAAGGTGGGCACCGGCGGCCCCAGCGTGGAGATGCCTCTCGAAGCGCTCGATCTGGCCTTCGGCGCGCGCACTGCAGACGCCACCAACGCCGGCTTCCGGCGAGACGACGCGCTGCTCGGTGTGGTCATCCTTTCGGACGAGGACGATTGCTCACGCAAGGACAACAACTTCACCATCGGCACCGAGTCCTGCTCCGACATGAAGGGCGTGGCCCCACTCGAAAGCTACGTCTCGATGCTCGACACCGTTGCCAAGGGCAAGGGTCGCTGGGCCGCCAGCGTCATCGCCGGCCCCGGTCCCAGCACGTGCAAGTCCTCCTTCGGCGAGGCCGACGACGCCAAGCGTCTGCGGAGCTTCGTCGCGCTCTCTGGGTCCAACGGCGTCTTCAGCAGCATCTGCGACGGCGATTTGACCAGCGGCCTCAAGCGCGCCCTGGAGACCTTCGACAGCGCCTGCAAACGGCTCCCGCCGGCCGTGAAGTAGAGGCTACAAGCTACGGGCTACAGGCTCGTGGCTTCAGTTTCGGAGCTCAACGCCTCGGGCTTCGAGCGGACGTTTCTTCTGCGCTGAAGCCCGAGGCCTGAAGCCTCTGGCCAGAGCCTGAAGCCCGAGGCCTGGAGGCTCTCTCTGGCCCGAGGCCTCTCTCAGCCGAGGTTGGGCGCGCGAACGCTGGGGCGTGCCGCGATTTCCACCTGCGCGCCGGGGAGCGCGGCGATGGCGAGGGTGGCGGCCGGCGCGAACGAGAGCGGCGCTTCCGGTCCCCCTACCCCTTCGTAGAACTTAGCGGCGATGCGGTTGATGCGCTCGTCGCCCAGATCTTCCCAGATGCGACGCCAGGTGCAGGCTTCCCGGAGCGATCGAACGAAGTCCTCGGCGCGCTCGAACGTGTTCGGATGGCGAATCACGGTGCAGCGCACCATCGCGAGGCCGGCCTCCTCGAACATCTTCGCCATCAGCTCGCGCTCGGCGAACTTGCGGCGACCCGACGGCGCGTAGGCGGGCTCGAGCTCCTGCAGCACGTGCGCGAGACGCTCGAAGGGGCCATCCGGGTCCGGCGGGCCCCAGGTGACGACGCCCACCTTGCCGTGGGGAGCGAGCGACGCGCGCCAGGCGGCGAGGACCTCCGGACGTCGAGCGTCGTCGATCTGCCAGAGGCCGAACGCGCAGACGATGGCGTCCCAGGGGCCGCCCGAAGCATCGCCGAAGTCGGCCACCCGAGTGGTGATCTCGAGGCCCGCGCGACGCGCCTCTTCCCCACAGATGCGCACCATCTCGGGGCTCGAATCGGTGGCCACCACCTTGCCATGGGGGCCCACGCGACGGGCCGCCACGAGCGCCTCGGCGCCCGGGCCAGCGCTCACCACGAGCACCTTCTGGGCCTCGCTCACGGCCAGCTCCTCGATGAGGTCGCGGTGGTAGGGGAGAAAGCGGGGAACCCACTCCGCCAGGTATTGCGGCGCAGCTCGGTCCCAGCTCGTTGTCGTGGGGGTGGTCGACATAGGGGCACTATACCACCGGCCTCGGACCCGGCGGAGTGTCTGCTGCAGCCATGGCTCGGCAGAGCTGGGAATTCGTGCGGGGGCGAAGCGTACGACGCCGGAAAGCCTACTCGACCGCGTCCCACCTCGGGCGCCGTTGGTGGTAGGCTGCGCCGCCATGACGACGGACGCCCTCTCGCGCACCCCCATCTACGACGAGCACGTGAAGGCCAAGGGGCGCATCGTTCCCTTCGCCGGATGGGAGATGCCTGTACAATACACGGGCATCGTCGACGAGCACCAGGCGGTGCGCAACGCCGCTGGCCTCTTCGACGTCTGCCACATGGGCGAGCTGGAGATGCGCGGCCAGTACGCGGCCCAGGTGGTCGACTACCTGGTGACCGGCGACGTCACCAAGATGAAGGACGGCCAGGCGCTCTACACCTGCGCCTGCAACGAGGGCGGTACCATCCTCGACGACCTCATCATCTATCGCGCCTCGCAGGAGCGCTTCCTCGTGGTGTGCAACGCCTCGAACCACGGGAAGATCGCCGCGGTGTTCCAGAAGGCTGCCGAGAACCACTGCGACTTCGAGGACATCTCCGCCCGAACCGCGCTCATCGCCCTCCAGGGCCCCAAGGCCTTCGAGGTGCTGGCGCGCGCCGGCGCCGACGCGGCCAAGCTGGTGGAGCTGCCGAGCTTCAACTTCCGCGACGCGATCATCGCCAACGTGCGCTGCACCGCGGCCCGCACCGGCTACACCGGCGAGGACGGCGTGGAGATCTTCTGCGCCTGGGACGACGCGGCGGCGCTCTGGCGCTCGCTCCTCGAGCTGGGCCAGGATCTCGGCATCAAGCCCTGCGGCCTGGGCGCCCGCGACACGCTGCGCCTCGAGGCCCGACTCTCGCTCTACGGCAACGACATCGACGAGACCACCAACCCCATCGAGGCGGGCCTCTCCTGGATCGTCAAGCTCGACAAGCCCATGTTCGTGGGCAAAGACGCGCTGCTGGCCATCAAAGGCGCGCCGCTCCCGCGCAAGCTGGTGGGCTTCGAGGTGACCGGCCGCGGCGTCGCACGCCACGGCTACCCGCTCCTCGACACCGCGGGCAACGTGGTGGGCATCTGCACCAGCGGAAGCCCCGGCCCCACCGTTGGCAAAAGCATCGGGCTCGGCTATCTGCCGACTGCCCTCTCCGAAGTCGGCTCGCAATTTCTGGTCGACTGCCGCGGCAAGCACGTCGAGGCGGTCGTCGTCAAAACGCCCTTTTACAAGCGCGCGAAAAAGTAGAGAAACGCCCATGAACATCCCCCCGGAACTGAAGTACACGAAAGACCACGAGTGGGCCAAGGTGGAGGCCGCTGAGGTCACCGTCGGCATCACCGGCTTCGCCGTCGAGCAGCTCGGCGACATCACCCTGGTGAACCTCGACGTGAAGGTCGGCGACGTGGTGACCGCCGGCAAGACCTTCGGCACCATCGAGAGCGTCAAGACGCTCAGCGATCTCTACGCTCCGGTCACCGGCAAGGTCGTCCGCGTGAACGCCGACCTCGCGCAGAAGCCCGAGCTGGTGAACGAAGACTGCTACGGCAAGGCGTGGATGGTGACCATCGAGTCCACCAACGCCTCCGAGCTCGGCGCGCTCCTCGAGCCCGCGGCCTACAAGGCCCACGTCGACGCGCAGTAAGGTGACTTCGCTATCGAGCTGGCTCGACGCAGGTCAGGCCAGCTCGGTGCGATTGCGCCCGTTGCGCTTGGCCGCGTAGAGCGCCCGATCGGCGTCTTCGACGATGCCCTTGAAGGTGAAGTCGCTGGCGCCCTGGGCGCAGGCGATTCCGGCGCTGTAGTTGATGACGTTGGAGTGACCCTTGGCGAACACGTAGGGGTCGCGCGCGAGCGCCTCGCGCAGGCGTCGGTCCACGCGCAGCGCGCCCTCCACGTCGGCGCCCGGCAGAATCACCGCGAACTCCTCGCCGCCGTAGCGGAACGCGCGATCCTCCCCGCGGAGGATCGACTGCACCTTGGACGAGAAGTACGTGAGGACGCGGTCGCCCTCGGCGTGACCGTGGGTATCGTTGATGGTCTTGAAGTAGTCGAGGTCGCCGAGGAGGATGGCGCACGGCGACTGGTGGCGGCGAGCCCGCGCCGCCTCTTCCGTGAGCGTCCGCTCGAACTGCCGGCGATTGTACAGATTGGTGAGGGGATCGATGGCCGCATGCTCTTCCGCCTCGAGGAGCTTCGCCTTGAGCTCCCGGGCGTGCTGGGTGCGGCGGCAGAGCGCCCGCACGCGCGCCACCATGACCGGGCCGGAGAAGGGCTTGAACATGTAGTCGGAGGCGCCGGCATCCATCCCGGCCACGACGTCTTCGTCGCCCGTGGCGTGCGCCGTGAGCAAGAGCACGCTCACGTCGGCCACCGCGGGAATACCTCGGAGGCGCTGGACCACCTCGACGCCATTCATGCCGGGCATCATCACGTCGAGCACGACGCAGTCGAGCGGGGTGGTCAGCGCAGCGACCACCTCGAGCGCTCCCTCGCCCGAAGGCGCTTCGCGCACCTCGTAGCCCTCCTTCTGGAGCCAACGCGAGACGAGCGTTCGGGTAGACGCGTCGTCATCGACAACGAGAATCAACCCCCGCTCCGATGGTTGCTCGGGCGCCACGATGACACTGAGCATAGCAAAGTGCCGGTCGTCACGCACGATAGTCGGCCTTCCGACCTCCCGCGTCTCAGCTCGCGTGCTCTTTCTTCCACTGGGCGAGCAGGGAAAGCGCCTCCAGGGGCGTGAGCCGGTCGATCTCCAGGGTCTTCAGGGCGCCCACCAGCGGGTGCGGGCCGGCGCCGAACAGGCTCAGCTGTGGCTCGGGTGCAGGCGCCCGACCCCGCGCGCCCGGCGGAGGACGCCCCTGCTCCAAGGTCTCGAGGAGCACGCGCGCGCGGGTGAGCACCAGTTCTGGGAGGCCGGCGAGCTTTCCACAGGCAACGCCGTAGCTGCGTGACGCCGCGCCCCGTTCGACGCGATGGAGGAACACCAGGTCTCCCTTATGCTCCCTCGCACTCACACTTCGGTTCTCCACCGAAGGGCGCTCTTTCGCCAGGCTGGTGAGCTCGTGGTAGTGGGTGGCGAAAAGTGCGCGGCAGCGCACAACGTCGTCGAGATACTCGGTGACTGCCCAGGCGATGGCGAGGCCATCGTAGGTGCTGGTGCCGCGACCGATCTCGTCGAGCACCACCAGCGAGCGCGGCGTGCCCTTCTTGAGGACGTGCGCGGTCTCCTTCATCTCCACCATGAAGGTGCTCTCGCCCTTGGCCAGATTGTCGCTGGCCCCCACCCGCGTGAGGATGCGATCGACCACGCCGATGCGCGCCCGGCGGCAGGGCACGAAGGAGCCCATCTGCGCGAGGATGACCACCAGGGCCACTTGCCGCATGAAGGTCGACTTGCCCGCCATGTTCGGACCGGTGACCAGCCACAAGCGCGCGCGGCCTTCGCTCTCGGCGCCCTCGGTCGCGTCGAGGAGGCAGTCGTTGGGCACGAAGCGCCCGAGCTCGGTCATGCGCTCCACCACCGGGTGCCGGCCGTCCTCGATGTCGAGCACCGACGAGTCGTCCACCAGGGGCCGGGCGAAGTCGAACCGGTGCGCCAGCTCCGCGAGCCCGGCGGCCACGTCGCAGTGGGCGAGAGCGGCCGACGCCGCCAGGACGTCGGGCACGTAGGCCGCCAGCTGCTCCACCAAGGCGGCGTAGAGCTCGGCTTCGCGCACCGAAGCGGCGTCTTCCGAGCGGCCCAGCTTCTCGGCCAGCACGTCGAGCTCCTCGCAGGTGAAGCGCTCGGCGTTGGCCACCGTTTGCTTGCGGCGCCAGCTCTGGGGAACGCGCGCCGCGTGGGAGCGCGTGACCTCCAGGTACCAGCCGAAGACGCGTGTATACCGCACCTTGATGGTGGGGACGCCAGACTCTTCCTTGAGCCGAGACTCGAGCTCGGTGAGGAGCCGCTGCCCATCGGTGGTCAGCGTGCGCGACTCGTCGAGCTGCGCGTCGTAGCCCACGCGAAGCACGCCGCCGTCGGAGATCTTGAGCGGCGGATCGTCGGCCAGGGCGCGTCCCAAGAGCTCGCGTGCGGCATCGACGGTGGGGAGGACGAAGGCCTGGGCCACCGCATCTTTCACCGACGCGAGCGCCGCGGCGATGGGCGGGAGCTCCGAAAGCGAGCTTCGGAGGAGCGACAGATCGCGCGGCATGGCGCGCCCCTGCCGGAGCCGCATGCACAGGCGCTCCAGATCGGCCACGCGACCGAGGCGCGTGCGGAGCTCGGCGCGGAGGCCGGGGTTCACCACGAAGAGCTCGACCTCGTCGAGGCGTCGCCGGATGGCGGCCACGTCGACCAAAGGCGAGAGCAAGCGCCGCCGGAGAAGGCGCGCGCCGACCGCTGTTTTGGTCTCGTCGATGTGCGCCAGGAGGGCGCCCTTGCGCTCGCCGTCGAAGGTACGCACGAGCTCCAGGTGGCGCTGCGCCGCCTCGTCGAGGATGAGCGTGCCGCGCGGCTCCTGGTAGGTGAAGCGCGCGAGCTTGGGCGCCCGCTTGGGCTCGCTGTAGCGCACGAAGGCCAGCACCCGGGCGGCGGCCAGGCGCGCCGGCAGCGAAGGGCACGGCTCGCCCTCCAGGAGCGCCAGCGCCTCTTCGGGCTCGGCAATGGGTGCACTTTCCACGCGAACCACCGCCCGCGGGCGCACCGCGCGGAAGGTCTCTTCGAGGCTCGCCGCGGCCGCGCCCAGCAGGACCTCTCGCGGATCCCAGCGCACCAGCTCCGCCAGTGCGCCGTCGAGATCGCCGACTTCGCAGGCGAAGACCTCACCCGTGGACATGTCGACGGCGCACTGGCGGAGCTGGTGCGCTGGGA
>JABFRG010000386.1 GCA_013141295.1 Polyangiaceae bacterium | reverse complement strand
TTCCCGCCCCCCATCGCCGCAGCGGCCACCAAGGTCGACGGCAACTGGTACCCGATGGCGGATGACGTGGACCCCGCGAGCCCGGTCTTCGTGAAGACCCTGTTGCACCCGGACGCGAAGCGTCCCTATGCCGCGGTGGCCATCGTGGCGATGGATCTCGAGCACGTGGACCTGCACATGGTTGCGGGCACCGAGGAGCCTTCGTCGGAAACCGTGAAGCGCAACCAACGGCCGGGCCGGGTGCCGGATGCCGACCACGCGCGGTTGATCGCGGCCTTCAACGGGGGGTGGCAGACCATCCATGGCCACTTCGGCATGATGGTAGACGGCCTCGCCTTGCTCCCCCCCAAGGACAAGTGCTGCACCGTGGCGCTCTTCAAGGACGGCACCCTGAAGATTGCCCCCTGGACGACGCTGGCGCCCTCCGCAGGCGACATCCAGAGCTATCGCCAAACGCCTCCCTGTCTGCGCGAAGGCGGCTCACACCACGCGCTCCTTCAAGATAGCTCCAAGAACTGGGGCGCAGCCGTGGACGGCGCCACGGTCATCCGGCGCTCGGCCATCGGCATCGACAAAGATCGCAAGGTCCTCTTCTACGGAGTGGGCGACAGCCTGACGGCGCTCACCATCGCCGAAGCGCTCGGGTACGCCGGAGCCTATGACGTGGCCGAGCTCGACGTGAACGCGGCCTTCCCGCGGTTCCTCACCTACGGGCACGGCAAGAAGGACCCGACCGTGAAAGAGTCGCTCATTCCCGCCATCTGGAAGCCGGGCGAGTACGTGACGATGTCCTGGTATCGGGACTTCTTTTACGTAACCCGCAAGCCCTGAGACGGATTCCGGGGGAAATGCCGATTGACGGATCGGTAGCGCGACGTAATCTTGCCAGCGTCAAAACCGCGTCGAAGGAGCGAACCATGGGTGACAGGACCGGCAGGTTCGTGTGGCGAGAGCTGATGACGAACGACGTGGACGCCTCTTCGCGCTTCTACGGCGAGCTCTTCGGCTGGAAGATCGACGCCGCTCCCGCGCACGAGGGCGCGACGTCCCACCGCCTGATCCTCGCGGACGGAAAGCAGATCGGCGACATCATGCCGATGATCGGCGTTCCCGCGCACTGGACCAGCTACGTCGGCGTCGACGACGTGGACGCTGCGGCCTCGCGGGCGACGGAAGCCGGGGGCAACGTCGTCGTGCCACCGACCGACATCCCGGGCGTGGGGCGCTTTGCCGTGCTCGGCGACGGTCAAGGCGCGAAGATCACCGCGTTCCGCGGGCAAGGCACCGCACCGCCGATGGAGCGACCGGGCCTCTGGGAGTTTTGCTGGGAGCAGCTGAACGCGGCGAATGCGGAGCGCGCCACCGACTTCTACGCGCGCGTCTTCGACTGGAAGGCGGAGACGAGCGACACCGGGCTGGGCGTCTTCAACGTGGGGAGGACGCAGGTGGCCACGCTCCTGCAGGCGCCACCCGGGGTCACGTCGCACTGGATCACCTACGTCGTGGTGCCCAAGCTGGGCGAAGCCCGCGACCGCGCCAAGCGTCTGGGCGGCAAGGTGTACGTGGAGGAGATGCCGGTGCAGGGCATGGGGCGAATCTCGATCCTCGGCGACAACGTCGGGGCGGTGCTGGGCATCTTCGAAGCCGACCTGTAGCGACGCCAGCACCGCCAGCGTATCCTGCCGCGATGTCGTCCCTCGGCAAGCGACTCGCGGTCACATCGGTCGTCGTGCTCGGCGTGCTGGCTTTGCGGCGAATTCCGCCGGCGGGCATCGATTTGGAACTGCGCGGCGCGAGCGCTGTGGACCTCGGTCTATCCATCGGCTCGCTGGGAATCGGTCCGGCGATCTGGGCCTACTTGCTGGTGGAGCTGGTGGCCATCGCAGTGCCGGCGCTGCGTCCGTTGCGAGAAGACCCGCGTGGGCGGGCCAAGCTCGAACGAGCGGTGGGCTTCGTGTTCGTCGGGCTCGCGGTGCTGCAGGCAGCTTCCGCCACCCTCGGCGTGGAGGCGACGCTCGCGTTCTCCAGCGTCGAGCCTCCCTCGCGCCTACTCTTGGGCACGAGCCTCACCGGCGGCTGCCTGATGCTCTTCCTCTTGGCACGGTGGGCGACGCGGAGCGGCCTCACGAATGGCATCCTGACGGTGGCCACGGTTGTTGCGGCCGGCGACGTCGTTCGCGTGCTCACCGGCCCGATGTGGTTCCTGGGTCGCGTGTACGTCGCCATCGTCTTCGTGCTGTTCGCCACGGTGGCCGGCCTCGCCACGTGGCTCGCGGTGCGCAAGCTCGGCCCCAGCGATCTGGTGGGCACCGAGCCGACCGGGAGACCGTACCGTGGAAGTGCCAAGGACGCGCCTGCCTGGGCGCCGGTGGTACCCACCCCCACCAGCACGCTCCTCCCTTTCGCCGCCGCGACGTTCGTGGTGCGTGCCCTTTCGACCTGGGACGTGCGCGTGAGCGGCCTGCTCCGGGCGGCCATCGTGCTCGGCGTATCCCTCGTGCTCACGCCGCTCCTCGGGCGCCTCCTGCAGAGGCCCGACGAGATTGCCGCCACCCTGCGCAAGTTGGGTGCGGAAGAAACGCAGGCAGGCCTCGAAGCCCAGGCGCGTACGCGTTTGCAGGCTGCGGAGCGCACCACCATGGCGTACTTCTTCGCGCTCGCCATCGCGGTGGTGCTCGCCGAGATGACGCGGGAGACGCGCTTCTCGATGGTGATGTTCCCGCTGGCGGTTGCGGTGCTCATGGACACTGCCGCGGCGTTCTCTTTGCATCGCCGCGCTCGCGTGTGCGTGATGGAGGCGCGACGCACCCACCAAGCCATGGCGATGGTGCAGGCGCTGGGCAATCACGGCATCCGCGCGATTCCCGCCGGTGTGGCGGCGAACGCGCTCTTGCAGGTGCTGGCACCGTTCGCACCGGTGACCCTCTGGGTTGCGCCGGAAGACGCCGCCGAGGCGCTCGCGTTCGTCGAAGCACATCGCGCGGCGAACGCGAAAGACCTCGCGCCACCCGATACCCGCGTCGCCGTGCCCGCCGGATGGGCGCCGCGGAAGCGCTTTCGCGCGCTCGTCACGGTGGTTTGCACGATGGTGGCGGTGGGCATGGTCCTCGGCGCGAGCGAGCTCTGGCAAGCCCGGCACCAAGCTCCGGCGCGCCCAGGGGTGACCCTGGAGGTGAGCGCCGTCGACGACGAGAGCGAATGGGTGGAGGGCCTCCCCGCCCTCGAGCCCGGCACGACCGTCGAGCGGGAGAACACTCCGTTGGGGCGCGGACCGGGCACCCACGTGACCCTACGCTTCGCGCTCCGTCCGGGTGAATCGGCGGAAGCCGCACGGCACCGCGCCACGGCGTGGCTGTCGGCGCAACAGCCCCCGGCGGGCGGCCGCTTCGCGCTGGTCGACGAGGAAGACTTCGAGGCACCGGACGTGGACGCGGGGCGGGTGGTGGCGCTTCGCGCCGTGGTGCTCACCGGTGAGCCCATTCTCACCGCACGCGACGTGGAGAGCGCGACCGCCGTATCGGCGCACGACGGGCAGGATGCGCAGGTCATGGTCTCGCTCACGCGAGAGGGAGCGACGCGCTTCGAAGGAGCGACGGACCGGCTAGTGCGTCGGCGCGTGGCGATTCTCACGAGCGGCGTCGTGCGCAGCCTACCCGTGGTCTTGAGCAAGATCAGCGGCGGTCGTCTTTTCATCACCGTGGGCCGAGGGAATCCCGATGTGCGCTACGGCGAGGCGCAGGAGCTCGCGCGAGCGCTCGGCGGAGACTGAGGACATCGAAATTTGCGGCAGGCGCCGTGAGGACCGACTGAGGTAGTATCGCGAGCATGCTCCGACAAAGCGTCATCGCCTCGCTCCTGTTCTCTGTGGCCTGCGGCGTCTCTCACGACAAGTACGACGCTGCGTTGGCCGACGCGAACAAGGAAAAATCGCGCAGCCACGAGCTCGAGGCCCAGGCCGACGCGCAGAAGAAGACCATCGCCGATCTCGAGAAGCGCGTTCGCGAGCTCGAAGGCAAGACCACCGACGAGGAGACGAAGGCCCAGCTGGAAGAGCTACGCAAGCAGAAGGCCGCAGCCGACGCCCGGGCCAAGCTCTTCGACGAGTTCGTGCGCAAGTTCAAGAAGATGACCGACGCCGGCAAGCTCGACATCGCCATCCGCCACGGGCAGATCGTGCTGCTCTTGGAGAGCGACGTCCTCTTCGACTCGGGCAAGACCGACATCAAGGCCGAGGGCACCGCCGCCCTCGAGGAGCTCGCGAGCGCCCTCAAGACCGTGCAAGGGCGGCGCTTCGTGGTCGAAGGCCACACCGACAACTTGCCGATCCAGACCAAGGAATTTCCCTCCAACTGGGAGCTCTCCACCGCCCGCGGGGTGGCCGTCACCAAGCTCCTCGTGAAGAAGGGCGTGAACGCCACCACGCTCACGGCCGCCGGTCACGCGGAGTTCGATCCGGTCTCGGCCAACGCCTCGACGCAGGGCCGCACCAAGAACCGGCGCATCGAGATCACGCTCCAGCCGAACATCGAGGAGCTCGTAAGCTTGCCGGACCTGAAGCCGGTCTCGAAGGAGCCCAAGGAACCGAAGGCCGAGCCGACGCCGCCCGCATCGGCCACCGGCAAGCCGGCCAAACCGCCGACGCCGCCGAAGGGTGGAAAGCCGCCGGCGGCTCCGAAGAAGTCTGGCGAGAACCCCGCGACGCTCTGAGGGAGGAAACGATCCCTCAGCAGGGCGAGCGCACGACCGGCGAGCGGGCGAGCTCGCCGAAGGGATCGAAGACCGCCCGCAGCACCGCGCGGAGCACCGGCGCGCGCACCGTTCCGGCCAGGCGCAGCAGCGCGAAGCGTCCTTCCCCGAGCGCCAGACCGGCCACCGGGGTGTACAGGAGATCTTGGAGCGAGGGGCGAACGCCGTTGCCCTCGAAGACGTACTCCCAGGCGGTGGACGCGGCGGCGGCGAAGAGCCACGAGCCGGCCCACCCGAAGCCGCAGGTGCGCGCACGCAGGTAGAGCTCGCTGCCCAGGAGCCCGTGGCCGACCACGTTGATCACCAGGGGATCGCCGTCCCAACGGAACGCCGGCTTGTCGCCGTCGAAGAGCGGCGGCTGGGTGAACGCGTCGCGGTAGTGCCGAAAGACGCTGCTATCGGTGGCCGCGAAGGGCTCCGGGTAGAGGTACGCCTCGGTGAAGCGCAGCGCCGTGAGCTGGACGGTGACGATGGCGATGGCCGGCGCCCAGCGTGGCGACGACGGCACCGCGAAGGTCGGTGCAGGCTCGGGCGGCGCAGCAGGCTGCGCCGAGGCAACCGCGAGCTGGAGGATCACGACGAGAGCAAGCACCCGTACACGGTATCACTGGGCGGCTGAGGCGGAGGCAGCGGCTGCGCCGAACACCTCGCGATGAAGCCCGTCGCCCTCGCTGAGCTCCGGATGGAACGTGGCCGCCATGATGGCTCCCGCGCGCACCAGCACCGGCTCGCCGCGATAGCGATCGACGATCTCGACGGCAGGTCCCACGCGCACGATGCGCGGCGCGCGGATGAAGATCAGCGGGCGGCCCTGCTCGGACGCGTCCTCGAAGCTGTCGACCTGGCGGCCCCACCCGTTGCGAACGACCGCGAGGTCGACGGCGCCGAAGCTCCACTGGCGATGCGCGGAGTCGGCGTCCACGTCGCGTGCCAGGAGGATGAGACCGGCGCAGGTCGCGAGGACCGGCACGCCCGCATCGAGGACCGCGCGGATCCCCGGCTCGAGGCCCAGACGCGCCACCAGATCGATCTGCACCGAGCTCTCGCCACCGGGAAAAACCATGCCCGCGAGCGGCCCTTCGAGATGCTCCGGCGCACGGAGCAAGACGGGCTCGTGGCCAAGGCTTCGCAACACCTGGGCGTGCGGCGCGAAGGCGCCTTGCACCGCGAGGATTCCGATCCGTGCCATCGGCCTGCTCCTCTCAGTTGCCGCGCGAGGCGAAGCGCGCCGCTTCCGGGAGCGACGATACCTGGAGCGATCGCATCGGCTGCCCCAGGCCGGTGCTCACCTCGGCGAGCTTCTGCGCGTCTTCCCAGGAGGTGACCGCCGACACGATGGCGCGGGCGCGCTTGGGCGCATCTTCGCTGAGGAAGATGCCGCTGCCCACGAAGACCGCCTCGGCCCCCAGCGCCATGCAGAGCGCTGCGTCGTCCGGCGTCGCGATGCCACCGGCGGCGAAGTTGGGCACGGGGAGGCGACCGGTCTGCGCCACCGAGGTCACGAGCTCGAGCGGCGCGTCGAGGAGCTTCGCTTCGTGCGCGAGCTCTTCCTTGCCCAGGGTCCCGAGCCTGCGAATTTGCGTCCGGAGCTTGCGCAGGTGGCGCACCGCCTCGACGATGTCGCCGGTGCCGGCCTCGCCCTTGGTGCGCAGGAGCGAGGCGCCTTCGCCGATGCGCCGGAGCGCCTCGCCGAGATCCTTGCAGCCGCACACGAACGGGGCCCGGAAGCCGCGCTTGTCGATGTGGAACTCGTCGTCGGCGGGGGTGAGCACCTCGCTCTCGTCGATGAAGTCGACCTCGAGCGCCTCGAGGATGCGTGCCTCGGTGAAGTGACCGATGCGGCACTTGGCCATGACCGGGATCTTCACGGCCTTCTGGATGGCGCGGATCATGGCCGGATCGGAGGCCCGCGCCACGCCGCCCTCCTTGCGAATCTGCGCGGGCACGCGCTCGAGCGCCATCACGGCGCACGCGCCGGCGGCCTCGGCGATCTTGGCTTGCTCCGCGTCGACGACATCCATGATGACGCCTCCGGCGAGCATCTGCGCGAGACCGAGCTTGGTGACGTTGGTGGACTTTTGCATGGCGACTGTTCTTCCTTCAGACGGCTTCGATGACGGGGGACTCGGCGCGACCCTTCTTGGGGCGCAGGCCGGAGAGAATCTTGATGGCCTTGCCGAGGCGACGTGCGCCTTCCGCCAGGCGCGGGGCGGTCTCGGCGCAGAACGTGAGCCGCACGCCGGGCTGCGCGCGGCCGTCGACGGACCACATGGCGTTGGGCAAGAGCAGCACGCCCTGGCGCAGGGCCTCGTCGTAGAGCGCGTCCGGGTCCATGCCGGTGGGCAGCGGAAGCCAGATGACCACGCCGTGCGAAGGCCTACGAAAGCGCATGGTGCTCGGCAGCGCCAGGGTGAGCGCTTGCTCGAGCGTATCGCGGCGGAGGCGATACTCGGGCAGGAGCCGGTGCATGTGCGCCCGCAGGTAGCCGCGTTCCATGAACTCGGCGAGGGCGTGCTGGATGATGGCGGAGGCGCCCAGATCCATGACGCGCTTCATGGACCCGAGGGTTCCGCGGAGCGCCTGCGGGCACACGATGAAGCCCACCCGGAGCGCCGGGATGAGGCGCTTGCTGAAGGACGACAGGTGAATGACGTCGCCGTCGAGCGCGCGCAGGTAGGGCGCCGCCTCGGTCTCGTCGAGCACCAGGCCCGCGGCGTAGTCGTCCTCGATGATGGGGATGCCCGACGACTGCGACCAGGCGACCAGCGCTCGGCGACGCTCGGCGGAGACGAAGAGGCCGGTGGGATTGTGGCCGTTGGGCATCAAGTAGAGCGCCTTCACGTCGGGTCGCGAAAAACGCGCGAGTGCTGCGAGATCCGGCCCCTGCGCATCGCTCGGCACCGAGACCAGCCGCGCGCCGGCCAGCGAGAAGAGGTCGATGGCGCCGGAGTAGGTGGTCTCGTCCACCAGGATGGTATCGCCCGGGTTCACCAGCGCCCGCGCGAGAAGATCGAGCGCCTGCTGGCTCCCGGAGGTGATGAGGATGTCGTCGGCGTTCGCGGGAACGCCGCGATCCGCCAGGTCCTTGGCGATCTCCTCGCGAAGGCGGTGCACGCCTTCGGGCGGCGCGTAGGTGAGCGCGCGGGCGCCGTGCTCGGACATCACGCGATCGATGCAGCGGGCGATGAGCTCGCTCGGGAGCAAGTCTTCCGAGGGCTGCATGCGCGCAAGGTTGATCACGTCGCGCGTCTCCGGACGTCTCGCATAGCGCTCCGCCCGGGACAGCGACTCGGTGCGCGCGGCGCGCGAGAAGAGCTGCGCCCAAGGGACGGTGCCCCGGTGCGGCTCCAACGCCGGTGCCTTGGGGGTGGCGCTCGCCGGCGGGACGGTGACGAACGTTCCGCGCCCCACCGTGGAGGAGACGAAGCCGGCGGCCTCGAGATCGGCGTAGGCTCGCGCCACCGTGTTGCGGTGCGCTGCGAGCTCCCGCGCGAGGGTGCGCGAGGGTGGAAGCTTGTAGCCCGGCGGAAACGCCCGGCTCTGTATCCGCCGCACCACCTGATCGAAGATCTGACGGTAAATCGGCTCGTCGCGTCCCGGGTCCACCTGCAGTCCGACACTTTGGCCCAATTGGCACCTCCAACGATTCAGAGGATACCCGCAGGAAACCAGTCAAACCAGGTTCAATCCGCAGATACCGAAGGTGCCAAGAGGTACAATACTGGCTCGACCGATGTGCCAATCATGGGCCGGATACCGCTGCCACACGTGCGAGCGCAGCGCGCCGGCGCGCGACCTCGACGATGCGCGCGGTGAGTCGGGAGACGATCTGCGCGGCCGCCAGCGCCGAGAGAGCCCAGGCCGCCGCGATCACGAGCTCGACACCGGGGTCCACTCGGCGGCCCGTGGAGGTGAACGCGAGCAGGCGCGCGAAGAGCCAACACCCCCACCAGGGGCGCACTGGCGGGTGCTTCGCGTAGATGCGGCGCTCGGACGCGCGATCCAGCGCGGTTGACGGCGCCTCGTTCGCGGAGTCGGACGCCTCCGGCAGTGCCGCAGGGTCGATGGCGACATCGAGCGCGCGCAACATCCGGTAGGGCCAGACGAGGTTCATGAACGGGACGGCGAAGGACCAAAAGACGCCGCGATCCCGGTGCCGACGGAGCTCCTCCGAGTCCGCAAGCGCGACGCCGCACGAGATCGCGCCCCGGAGCCACGGCACGAAGGTCACCGCGCCGACCAAGAAGAGCACCAGCTGAATCGTGCTCGCCATGCCCGAGATGCGCTGCTCCTGCTCGGCATCCGCGAAGGTCTCGACCGCCGGCCACAGGATCGCAATGGCAAAGGAGACCCCCATGTTGGCGAGCATCGCCCAGCGCGCCGACTCGGCGGCCTTCCGGAGCCCATCGAGGTCGAGCTGGGGAGTACCGGGCGTCCGACGCTTCTTACCCATGTGCCTCGCGGAGCACGCCCTTGCGACGCGCGAGCTCGACGATGCGCGCGGTGAGTCGGGAGACCACCACCGCCGCGGCGATCGCATCGGCCGACCGCACGAGGCAGAGAGCCAGCTGCGCGTAGATCGGATCGCCCCCCAGCTCGACGGAAATGAACGGGCAAAACGCCAGCGCCGAGGTGAGCAGCCACAGGCCCCACCAGAGCTTGACCGGTGGCGATGCGACGGGCGGTGCGGTTTCGAGTGACGACGATCGTCCGCGGTAGCCTTCCGGTGCGTCGAGCGGAGACGGCGGTGGCTCCGGCAGCGAAAGCGGATCGATGCCGAGGTTCAGGGCCTGCACCACTTGATAGGGCCGAACCCAGAACGCCACCGGAACGAAGAATCCCAGGAACAGGCCCCGTTGCTCCTCCTCGCGCAGGTTCGGCGATCCGGTGAGATAGATGCCCCACGCGTAGGAGCGCCCGAGCCACAACATGAACGGGACGGCGCCAATCAAGTACGCAGCGGCTTGCCCCCACTGCGTCACGCGGTGAACCGCACCGAGCTCGTCGAAGCCCTCGACCTCTCGGCTCGCGAGCACGCACACCGCGAGGGCGAACGGCGCCGCGGCGTTGACCCACATGGCCCACACGGCCCAGCGCGCGTGGGACGCGAGTCGTGCGATCGGATGCCCCACCATCGCTCGGTTATATCAACCCTCGAGCAGCGCTTCCACCACCGCTGCCTGACCGGTAGCGAAATTGTCGAGATCGTAGCCGCCGCCAGCGAGCACCAGGAGGGGCACGTGACGATCGACGACGGCGGCGGTGCTGCGCACCGCGTGGGCGATGGCGGCTGGAGTGAGCGCGAGGTGGGCCATGGGATCGCCGGCGAGGCCGTCGACACCGCTCACCAGCACTACGAAGGAAGGCCGGTGCGCCGCGAGAAACGCTTCGACCTTGGCGAAGGCGGCGAGGAAGTCCGCGTCGGTCGCACCCGCAGCGAGCGGAAGATTCAGCTTGGTCCCCTTCCCGGCTCCCTCGCCATCGTCCTCGGCCGCGCCGCTCACCGGCCCGGCGCCGGGCACCTCCGGGGAGTGCGGAAAGAGCGTGCGGCCATCCTCGTGCACGTCGGCGATGACGACGCGCGGATCGCTGGCGAAGGCCGCGTACACGCCGTCGCCGTGGTGGACGTCGACGTCCACGTACGCGATGGAACCGGCCACCGCGCCGCGCAGGAACGAGAGCGCGATGGCAGCGTCGTTGTAGAGGCAGTAGCTGCGGGCTGCCTCCGGGTGCGCGTGGTGAAAGCCCGCGATGGGCACGAAGGCGCGCCGGAGCTCGCCGGCTACGAGACGACGTGCGGCGTCCATCACCGCGCCCACCACGTGCGTAGCTGCGGCCTCGACCGATGCCCGCGCCAGCGTCGGACCGTGATCGAGGGCGCCCTCGTTGGTGGCGCAGAGGCGCCGTACCCGCGCGAGGTGCGCGGGCGTGTGGAAGCGCAGGATGTCCTCGTCGCTCCCGGGACCTGCTTCGATGCGGCGGACCCGCGCGTCGAGCCCCCGCTGCGCCAGCGCCGCTTCGAAGGCCCGCAGGCGAACCTCGGGCAAGAACCAAGGCTTCTCCGCGTAGCCGTAGGCTCCCAGTTCCGCGCCTCCGTACACCGCCAGGGTCATGCTTCCTTTGTAGAGAGAAGCCGGGGCAGAAAGAAGAGGGGCCACGCCAGAAGGAAGAGATTGGGCGCCCACCAGCCGAGGTCGAAATCGCGCCGGATGAACCAGAAGGCGATGGCGTTGAGGCCCGACGACGACGTGAGGGTGAGCGACAGGAGCGCCCACTTTTGCCAGGGGAGACCACGGGACGCGCGCACGACCGCGGTGAGCCCGGTCGCCGACACCAGGAGGTCGAGCGGGAGGAAGGACCAGTTCCAGGCCACCAGGAGCGGGTTCGTGTAGTCCTGGAAGAGCCAGGCCGCGGGGAACAGGTGCAGCAGCGTCACCAGCCAGTATCCGACGAACCCGAGGTCGGTCGCGAGGAGGAAGTAGCGAAGGCGGCCCATGAGAGGCGGCAGATGCTCGGACCCGCGGCGGCGTTGCGCGCAATGCGCTCCCGGCGACGCACCAAAAGAGCGCAAACAGTGCGTCCTCGCTGACGCGGAGGCCTGAAAAAACGGACCCGGGGCCATGCCGCAGCGGCTGCGCGCTTGACCCGAAAGCGACGCTGCGTATGGTGCGGCGATCTCATGAGCGCCCTCTCCAGCACCTCCCGCGTCGGCATCGTGGCTGCCGGTACCTACATTCCGAAGACCGTCGCCACCGCCGCGGAGATCGCCCGCGAGACCGGCATCCCGGAAGAGGTCATCGCCACCAAGTTCGGCATCGTGAAGAAGCCCATCCCCGGGCCTGGCGATCACACCAACGCCATGGCCACCTGGGCTGCCGAGGACGCGCTGCGCAGCAGCGGCATCGCCGCCGAGGACATCGACGTCGTCCTCTGCACCACCGAGGAGTGGAAGGAGTACCCGCTGTGGACCGCCGGCATCAAGCTGGCCTACGACATCGGGGCCAAGCGAGCCTGGGCCATCGACGTGCAGATGCGCTGCGCCACCACCATGGCCGCCCTCAAGATGGCCAAGGCCCTGATGCTCACCGACGAGAACGTGCGCACGGTGCTCATCGCCGGCGGCTATCGCAACGGCGATTTCGTGGACTACAAGAACGCGCGCTCGCGCTTCCTCACGAACCTCAGCGCCGGCGGCGGCGCGCTTATCGTCCAGCGCGACGCCGGCAAGAACCAGCTCCTCGGCACCTCAGTGCGGGTCGACGGTTCCTTCTCGCACGACGTCATCATCCCCATCGGCGGTACCGTGAAGCCGCTGGAGGCCTCCGACGTCGCCGAGCATCGCTACCGCTTCGACGTGCCCGATCCCGAGGGCATGAAGACCCGCCTCGACGCGCTCTCGATGCAGAACTTCCTGAACGTGGTGGACGAGGCGCTCGCCCAGAGCGGCTACGGCCGCAAAGACATCGGCTACCTGAACATCTTGCACATGAAGCGCTCGGCCCACGACTACGTGCTCTCGTCGCTGGGGCTCTCCCAGGAGCAGAGCGTGTACCTCGACGAGTTCGGCCACGTGGGTCAGCAGGACCAGGCCATATCCATCCGGCGCGGCCTCGAGACCGGGCGCCTGGCGGACGGCAAGGTGATGGTCATGGTGGCCGCCGGCATCGGGTATGCATGGTCGGCGAGCGTGGTGAACTGGGGCCCCGACGCCGCCTTCGCGGCCGCGAGGTCCTGAGCTCTCGAGCACCCTGGAGGCCGATATATGTACTGCGACTGGCTCGCGCGACGCGAGATGCTCACGCCGGACAAGGTAGCGCTGGTTTGCCGGAACGCCGGAACGCGGACGGAGATCACCTATCGGCAGTTGAACCGAAACGCCAACCGCACCGCACGGTGGCTCGAAGGGCGGCTGGGCGTGGGGCGCGGCGATCGCGTGGCCATCCTCGCGAAGAACAGCGCGGCCTATCTCGAGCTCTGGTTCGCCTGCGGGAAGATCGGCGCCATCCTCCAGACTTTGAACTGGCGCCTCACCGGAAGCGAGCTGGGCGCCTTGCTGGAAGCCGCTCCGCCCAAGGTTCTGGTGTACAGTGCAGCTACCGCTGCGCAGGTTGCGCCGCTGCGCGAGGCTCGCGCCTCCGGAGCGACGAGAGAGGGGGGGCGGTGGGCCGACCGCTTCGCTTCGCTCGACACTCCGGAAGGTGACGACGCGGCCCTCCGGGAGCGGGAGGCGCTCGCAGACGCACCGTTCGTTCCCAGCGCCCACGTGCGCGCCGAAGACCCCTGGGTCATCTGCTACACCGGCGGGAGCACCGGCGTGCCCAAG
>JABFRG010000360.1 GCA_013141295.1 Polyangiaceae bacterium | reverse complement strand
CCGCAATCCAGGGCCTTCGGCGCGAAGGCGGCGGAGCCAGCGAGACGCTGACCGGTCGCACCAACGCTTCGGTGCGGGTGTGCGCGTCGCCGGTGGGAGGCTGCACCGCGGGTAGCTCGGCGGTGACGTCCGGCAGACGCGCGGTGACCGGCGCGGCGCCCTTGGCGTCGCTGGTCTTCTTCGCCCGGGCCCGGCGCTCCTTCAGGGCCAAGCGCTCCATTTCGGCGAGCGCCGCCACCTTCTTCTCGAGCTTGTCGCCGGCAGCGCGCCGGAGCCATTGCGCGACCTCGCGGGACGACGCTGGCTTGAAGGCTTTCTCCACCGCGAGCGCCATGGCGCGGGCCGTGGGATAGCGATCGTCCGCCGAGAAGGACAGGGCCCGCATGCAGATCTCCGAGAGCTCGGCCGGGCAAGGACGATGCAGCTCCGGCGGAGAGATCTCTCCGCTCAGTACGCGCCGCATGGTCTGCGCGGCCTCGAGGCCCGAGAAGGGCTTGGTGCCCGCGAGCAGCTGCCACAGGACCATGCCCATGGCCCAGACGTCGGTGCGCATGTCGACCGCGTGGCCGTTCATCTGCTCCGGCGACATGTACGCGAGCTTGCCGCGCACCTCTCCGGACTCGGTCGTGTACGCGCGCTCGAGCGCCTTGGCGACGCCGAAGTCGACGATGCGCGCCACGCCGGAGTCGTCCACCAGGATGTTCTGCGGGGAGACGTCGCGGTGCACCACCTCGAGCGGCAGGCCCGCCTCGTTCTTCACGCCGTGCGCTGCGTGGAGACCCTCGAGCGCGTCGACGACGATGCGGGCCACCACCGGAAACGGGATCTCATAGCGGACCGTCTCCACCAGCTGGCTCAGGCTCTCGCCGCAGACGTATTCGAGGATGAGCGCCGGGCCCCGCTCCTGTGAGACGACGTCGACCACCGGCACCACGTTGGCGTGACGGATGCGCGACGCGATGCGCGCCTCGCTGAGCATCATCGAGGTCATCCGTTCCGACGCGCCGCCGTAGGCATGCATGACCTTGATGGCCACCGGGCGCACGATGGCCTCGTCGGCGTCGAGCCAGCCCAGGTACACGGTGGCCATGCCGCCCGACGCGATCGGCTGGAAAACCCGATAGCGACCGACGCGGGTCGGACCGAGCGGGAGGTCCTCCGCGTGCCCGGACGACGGAGGCGACGCTTCAGCTTCGGCCATCGCGCCTCGGGTTCCGGCGGAGGTTTGAGGTGCGCTCCACGGGGTACAGTATATCACCGGACGCCACGTGGCGCCTATTGGCTGCGCCGTCCCCGGAGGAATGTTACGCTCCGGGGCACTATGAGTGGAACCCCCGTCGAGGTTGGCACCGAAGCTCTTCCCAAGAAAGGCAGCCGAGTTGCCGCTGCTTTTGCCCTTTCCGTCGTCGACGGACCCGACAAAGGCCTCGTGGGGCGGGTGGAGGCCTCGTCCAAAGTGCTGGTGGGGACCAGCGAGGCCTGCGGAATACGGCTCAGCGACCGGTCGGTCTCCCGCCGCCACCTCTCGCTCGAGGTTCATGACGCATCGCTACGTGTGCGCGACCTCGACTCCACCAACGGCGCATTCGTGCAGGGGGTGCGGGTGTTCGAGGCGGCCCTGGTGGGCGGTGAGCAACTCCGCCTCGGGTCCACCTCGTTCCTGGTGGAGGCGGTGGCGCCCAGCGACGCCGGGCTGAGCAAGCTCGCGAGCTTCGGGCGGGTGCTCGGGGCCAGCCCGTCCATGCGCCGCATCTATCCGCTCGTGACGCAGCTGGCTGCATCGCCGGTCCCGGTGCTGGTGGAGGGCGAGGCAGGGACCGGCAAGGAGCTCTTGGCCGAGGCGATCCACGAGCAGAGCGACCGCGCCGACAAGCCGTTCGTGGTGTGCGACGCCACCGACGAGAACGTCGACGCGCTCCTCTTCGGCACCAAAGCCGCCCCCGGCCTTCTGGAGCAAGCGGCCTCGGGCACGTTGTTCATCGACGAGGTGACGGAGCTCTCGCCCACCATCCAGCAGAAGCTCGTGCGCTTCCTGGAGAACCACGGGGTGCTGCGGAGCGACGGCTCCCATCTGGAGGGCGTCGACGTCCGCATCGTCGCCGGCTCGCGCAAGGACGTCGATCAGCAGGTGCAGCAGGGGAAAGTGAAGGAGGAGCTGGCGGCCATCCTGTGTCGGGCCCGGGTCGAGCTTCCGCCGCTCCGCGAGCGCGAGGGCGACGTGCGCACCCTGGCGCAGTACTTCTGGAACGCCCTCGACGTGGGGGACCGCTTCATTCCCCCGGTCACGCTTCGTCGCTTCGAGAGCTACGGCTGGCCCGGCAACGTGCGCGAGCTCCAGGGCGCCATCGTGCGCCTGGCGACCACCGGCGAAGACGCCGTCGATCCGGGCCAAACGCTGCGCACCGACGACAAGGCCTCGCTCGGAGAGATCGCCGAGCGCTTGCTCCTGGCCGACCTCCCGCTGCTGCAGGCCCGCGGCTTGCTGGGCGAGGAGTTCGATCGCCGCTACCTCGTGCGCATCCTCGCGCGCCACGGCGGCAACGTGTCTAGGGCCGCTGCGGCCTCGGGGATCGCGCGGCGCTACTTTCAGTCGCTCAAGACCAAGCACGGGATCCCCGCC
>JABFRG010000655.1 GCA_013141295.1 Polyangiaceae bacterium | reverse complement strand
GTTCCCAGTACACGCAACCGGAGCGATCGGGAACGCAGGTCCAGAATCCATTCCAGTTGAAGCACACGAGGCGGTCCGAGGTGACGTTCCCCGGGAGCTTGACGGAGGTCAAGGGAGCCCGCGTCGTTCCAGTGCGTGAGTCCTCCGCATCGAAACCGGCCAGGAAGGACCGGACCGCGTCCTCCGCGAGCTCGGGTCGCACTGGAACGGCGATGGTCACGGTGGAGTCCGTCGACGCGGCGAGCGGCATGGTCGAGGTCACCCGGCTTCGCGGCAGGGTGAGCGAGGCCTCGGTGGCTCCGCGCCGATACGCGATGGCGGCGATGGTAGTGCCGTCGGCGCCCCGCGCCGATCCGGTGAGCGCGTCGCCTTTCCATTCGACGTCGACGCCACTGGAAGGATCGGCGGCGCAGCCTGCGGTGACGGAGACCCCGAGGACGAGGGCCGCGACGATGGGGAGCGTGGGGAGAGGGTTCTTCATGTTCGGCGCCCGGAGCAAGGCCGGTGCCACTGACTTTTCTCCCGGATCCGCCGGCAGACCGCGGGTCGCCGTGGGCGCGCGAACGTTCTGTTCGCGAACGTTCTGGTCGCGGGCCGACGCCCGGACGCGGCTTTCCACGCAGCCCTCGCTTGCGCACCTTTCGGCATGGAGCCTGCACCATGGCCGCGCATGCTCACCCGGCCCATCTCGTTCGCTTCGGTCGCCCTCCTTGCTCTGCTCACCGCCTGCGCCGGCGGCGACGCTTCGCCGGAAGGCGGCGAAGAGGCCGATCTGAGCAACGGCGCCGTGGCGGGCGACGACGCATTCCCCTCGACGCTCTTGTTCAACGGGGCCTGCACCGGCGCGCACGTGGGAGAGAAGCTGATTCTCACCGCGGCGCATTGCGTTCGCGACGCCCGCGGCGCCGTGCAACCCGGGCTGATGCCGGGCAACAAGCTCTCCGTCGCGGTGCGGGGCAAGCGGCCCAGCGTACGGCAGCTGGAGATCGCCAAGACGACCATCCATCCGCGAACGGTGGCGCTCTGCGCGGCACAAGGCTGCGGCACCCTGGCTTCGAGCGAGAGGCGCGATGCGCCGGACGTGGCGGTCATCGAGGTCACCGGAGGCCTCGGCGACATCGCGGTCGCCGAAGTCGACGTCGCACCGTTGAAGGTGGGCGATGCGGTGACCATCCTCGGCTACGGCTGCACCGACCGTGTGAACGTGGCCAATGCCGATGGGAAGCTGCGCTTTCGCAACACCCGCGCGGTCGACGTCACGGCGACGGTCCACGCCGGAGGGCTCGCCGCCACCGAGACCACGGCCCTCGAAACCGTGCGCAGCAGCTACGCGATCACCCCGGGGCCGCGTCAGGCGACCTCGGAGCCGGTACCGAACGCCGGCCTCTGCCCGGGCGACTCCGGGGGGCCACTCTTCCGCGCCGGGACCAATCGCGTCGTGGGGGTCAATGCAAGTTACACGTTTCTGCCGTCGGAGCGGCTGCCGGTGACCAACTGGCACGCGCGGGTGGACGGCGACGCACGCTGGGGCGTCGCCGCGTGGCTGAAGGCGCTCGGCGCGAACATGCGCGGCACCTGCACCGCCTCCACCTGCCGCGCGCCCCGCGGCAGCTGAGGGTGAAACGAATTGGAACCGAGGTCCTCGATGAAGTCGTATGTATTCCTCTTCTCTCTCTTCTCCCTCGTCGGGTGCGGCGGACTCGTCCGGTCCGAGGCGGCGGAGACTCAACCTTCGAACGCGCTCGAGGTCGACGCGGGTCGCGACGCGACCACCTCGCCGGACGCCAAGTCGGACCCCGTCGTGCCCGTCGCGCCGGTCGCGGACGCGGGGTCGAGCGGCCCCACGAGCGGGACCTGCGAGACCACCCGAGGGCTCGCCGCCTGCGCTGCTTGCTGCGCGGATCAGCTCGGGCAGGGCTGCTGGGATCTCGCGCTCGTGGGCTTTCCCTGCACCAACGCATGCGGGCGAACCGTGGGAGTCCTCTGCGCGGGCGGGATCGTGGGGGACGGCGACGTGAGCTGCGTGAAGGCCGCCCTCACCGGCGCGTGCACCACGGATCCGACCTACGAATCGTGCAACAGGTCCGGCAGCGACTGCCCCGCGTTCACCCGCTGTCTTCTCGGGTGCTCTCCGTAGCCGCGAGCTCGATTCTCAGCGGGAGGCGGCGTGGAGCGCCACGAAGCCGAGCACGTCGACCGCCACGTGGGCCACCATGCTGGCGACGATGGACCGGCGGTAGGCGGCGATGGCGCCCAGCACGAGGCCCGCCACCAGCGTCTGCGCCACCCCCAGCGGCCCCTGGTACAGGTGCCCGAGACCGAAGAAGACGGCCGAGAGGATCACCGCAGCGACCTCGCGACCACCACCACGAACGCCTTCTTGGGCGCCGAGCAGGGTGCGCACGCGCGTGAGCAAGAACCCGCGAAAGGCCAGCTCCTCGTACACGCCGGCGAAGAGCGCCACGAAGAGCGCCGGCACCAGCGGTACCTTGCGCAGCTGCTCCATGGCGGCTTCCTTGTCGCGAATCGCGTCGGCGATCTGCGCCTTGGGCACCACCACCGAGAGGATGCCCACCGCCAGCAGTGCCGCCGCGTACACCGCGAAGAAGCCGAGGAGGCCGAGCCCCACCTCGAGGAGCCAGCTCCGAGGCCGCAGGCCCAGCGTGGCTCGGGCATCGGCGTCCCGCGTGGCGCAGAACACCACGAAGGCCACCAGCGTGCCCCCCAGCAGCGCCGTGTGCACGATGGGCTGCGCCCACCCGGGAATCGCCAGCGCACGCTCCAGCGGCCGCCCCATGGTCACGAACACGAAGGTGAGCCCCAGCATGGCCAGGACCTCGAAGGTCGCGCGGATTCGCGTCACGCGCACCGGTCGCGCTCAGCGCTGGGTGGCGCGGCGAAGACGCTCGAGGGACTCGTTGAGGCGAGCGAGCTCGGCCTCTTGCGACTTCGAGCATTCGTCGATGCGCACCGAGGCGCTGACCAGCTTCTCGGCGCCGCGCATCTGCGATCGCTGACCGCCGGAGAGCTGGTTGACCATCGACGAGATGTTGTCGATGGCGCTGGTGATCTGGCGCCCGCCGCGAGCCTGCTCCTGCGAGCTCTTCTCCACGTGCTGGGTGATGAGGCGCATCTTCTCGGCGCTCTTCATGATGAGCTCGGAGCCGCGCGCCTGCTGGGCGGTGGCGGCGGCGATTTGCTGCACCGTCTCGGCGATGCGGCCGATGGCATCGGTGACCTGCTTGCTGCCCTTGGCCTGTTCCACCGTGGCGCGGGCGATGGCGCGCACCATGTTGGTGGACTTCTGCGAGGACTCGAGGATCTTCTTGAGCGCCCGCTCGGCCTCGTTCGAAACCTGCACGCCGCGGTCGACGTTGTGGGCGCCGCGCTCCACCGCGTTGATGGCGTTCTTCGACTCCATCTGGATGGTCTTGATGAGGTCGGTGATCTCGCGGGTGCTGGTGCCGGCGCGCTCGGCGAGGTCCTTGATCTCGTCGGCTACGACGGCGAAGCCCTTGCCCTGCTCACCGGCCTGGGCGGCGATGATGGCGGCGTTGAGCGCGAGCAGGTTGGTCTGCTCGGCGACGTCGTCGATGACGTTGACGATCTGACCGATGGCCTCGATGCGCGAGCCGAGGTTCGAGATGACGGAGACCGCCTCCTGCGAGCTCTCCTTGATGCGGTTGATCTCGCCGATGGTCTTGAGAATGGCGTCGGCGCCCTTCTCGGCGTCGAGCGCCACTTCTTCCGAGAGCCGCGCCGTCTCGTTGGCGTTCGACTGCACCTGGTCGATGGACACGTCCATCTCGTTCATGCTGGAGCTGGTCTCCTCGGCGGTGAGCGAGAGGGCGTCGACGTTTCGCGCCACTTCCTTGATGGAGTAGGCCATCTCCTCGATGGAGCTAACCGTCTCGCGCACGCTGCCGGCGAGCTCGCCCACGTTCTCGGCGACCTCGTCGTTGGTGGCGGTCATCTCGAGGATGGAGGAGCCGGACTCTTCGGCGCTCTGGGAGAGCGCCTCGACGTGCTCCGCCACCTTGCGCACCGACTGGCTCATGTCCTGAATGAGCCCGGTGGTCTCGTTGACGATGGTGACCTGCGCGGTGACCACCTCGCCGAGCTTGCGCGCCACTTCATCCAGGGTGCGCTCGGACTCCTGCACTTCCTTCTGGGTGCGAGTGCCCAGAGAGTCCTTCTCCTTCTGGGCCTCGGCCAACCGGCCGAGCTCGTCGTAGACGCGAATGACGTCCGGAGACGCGCCGTCGGGCGGCGTGGGGCGCTCGCCGCTCACCGCCCGGCGCACCGCTTCGGAGAGCGCGCCGGCACCGAGCGCCGGGGCCGCCGTGAACCAGAGGACGAAGACGGCCACGATCACCAGCGAGGCGAGCAGGACCGTCGAGCTCCAGTCCGCCGGCACGCGCGTGTTGACGAGCAACAGGGCGCCGAGGACGACGATGGCAATGATCTGGCGGGTGCGCGTTTCGTTCACCGGAATCTCGGAATGCTGAAGCTATCGTGCAATTGCGGCTTTGGGGATGGCAAAGTGGGCGGGGTCAGCATGCGCGGGCGGCGCGCACGCGTTTTTGCGAGGCGGGCCCGACCGTGGCGTTTTTTTTTCGACGGGTGCGAGAAGGTCGGTCCGTGGGCACTTCGGCATCGGCGTCATGGCCGTGCGGCCGCGGCTCGGCGAGCGGGTGCCCCATGGCGGCGAGACGCTCGCGCACCGTGGCCACGGATACCGGCGAAGCGTCGATGCCCAGGAAGCGCCGACCGAGGCGCGCGGCCACCGCCAGGGTGGTGCCGCTCCCGGCATACGGATCGAGGACCCAGTCGCCCTCGTTGGTGAGGGAAGCGACGATGCGCTCCAGCAGCGCCTCGGGCTTCTGCGAAGGGTACCCGGTGCGCTCCCGGGCCATGGGCGCGATGACGCCGATGTCCCACACGTCGCCCATGGGCACGCCGCGCGTCTCTTCTTCGGTCTTCGACGAGCGCGCGCGGTGGCCGTCGCCATCGAAGACCGCCCGCTGCTTGCGGGTGCCCCAGGTGGCCAGGGTCGACGCCGCCAGCGGCTCGTAGAGCGGGTTCCAGCGCGGCGGCACGCTCGGATCTTTGCGGTAGCGGAGGAGCACGTCGTGCACCCGCTGGAAGTTGGGGGTGCGCGACGGCCAGCGGCGGTAGCGCCAGACGATCTCGCTGGCGAACGCGTCCTCGCCGAAGATCTCGTCGCACAGGACCTTCACGTAGTGGCTGGTCTTGGGGTCCACGTGGACGATGACGCTGCCGTGGGGGGCGAGCAGGTCCCGCGCCCGAGAGAGCCGATCGCCCAGCGCTTCCAGGTACGCCGCGCGATCGTCCCAGCGGTCGTCGAAGGCCGCCGCCGAGGTGCGGGTGACGCGGTTCTTCTTCTCGTGCACCCGCTGGGTCAAGAACGGCGGGTCCAGGTACACCAGCGAGACCGCGTCGCGGTGGGTCTCCCGGAGCAGCGAGAGCGCAGCCGCGTTGTCGCCCTGGAGCAAGTGACCCCGCTCGCCGCCGCAGTGCCGCAGCACCGGACCGGTGGAGGGTGCCGGAACGGCCGGGGCCGGCCCGCATCCTTCACCCGAGACGGGGAAAGAGGGGCGATTGTTCCAAGTCAGGAGGACGGACCGCTTCACCGCACGAAATGGTAGTGTGCTGGGCGCAACAACCCCCAATTTGCTGCGAAAGCGCCGACCATGACTGCCGCCGAAACTCCTGCTCCCGCTCCCCCGATCGTCAAGAAAACGGTGTTCTCCGGTATCCAACCCACCGGCGAGCTCCACATCGGCAACTACCTGGGTGCGGTCCGCAACTGGGCCAAGCAAGTGCAGACCCAGGGCGAGCAAGACAACCTGTACTTCTGCATCGTCGACGCCCACGGCATCACGGTGCCCTACAAGGCCAAGGAGATGCGCGCGCGCATCGATGCGTTCGCCATCGACCTCATCGCCTGCGGCATGGACCCCAGTCGCTGCACCCTCTTCGTCCAGAGCGACGTGCGTCAGCACACCGAGCTCGCCTGGTACCTGGCCTCGGTGACGCCCATGGGCGACCTCCAGCGCATGACCCAGTTCAAGGACAAGAGCGACGGCCAGGAGTTCGTGTCCGCCGCGCTCTTCACCTACCCGGTGCTCATGAGCGCCGACATCCTCCTGTACCGCGCCAACGTCGTGCCGGTGGGTGACGATCAGCTCCAGCACCTGGAGCTGGCGCGAGAGACCGCGCGGCGCTTCAATCACCGCTTCGGCAAGACGTTCCGGGAGCCGCAGCCGCTGCTCTCTTCGGCGCCCCGCATCATGGGCACCGACGGCCTCACCAAGATGAGCAAGTCCAAGGGCAACACCATCAATCTCTTCGAGTCCCACAAGGATTTCTGGAAGAAATTGCAGGGATCTTACACCGACCCCCAGCGCGTCACGCGCGAGGATCCAGGTCGCCCCGAGGTGTGCAACATCTACACGATGCACAAGGAGCTCAGCACCGAAGCCGAGCAGGCCACCGTGCGCGAGAACTGCACCACCGCCGGTTGGGGTTGCTACGACTGCAAGAAGCTCCTCCACGAGAACTTCGAGAAGGAGATCGTCCCGCTGCGCACCAAGCGCGAGGCCCTCAAGATCGAGGACGTGCGTCAGATGCTGGGCGACGGCGCGGCGAAGGCCCGGACCGTGGCCGAGGCCACCATGAAGCAGGTGCGCACTGCCATGGGCCTCGGGAGCTTGGCCGCCCCATGAGCGTGCTCCGTCTCCTCGGCCTCGTGGGCGCCCTCGTCGCGCTCGCGCTCGCGGTGTTGCCCGGATGCTCGCGCGCGGCGCCCGATGCCACGCCGGAGGGTGCCGTGCGCCAGTGGCTCGAGAAGATGGAAGACAGCCTGGCCGATCCGGCGGCGGGCAAGGAAGCCTACGCGCTCCTCTCCGCCGGCGCGCGCAAGAACCTCAAGGCGCGCGCGGACCGCGACGGGCCGCGGCAAGGGCGTCGTATCCAGCCCTACGAGATGCTCGCGGAGGGTCGTTTCGGGCTCCGCTTCCGGCCGAAGCACATGAGCGCCACCATCACCGGCGACCGTGCCTCGGTCGACGTGCGCGGCGACGAGCCCACCGCCCAGGCCACCGTCTTCTGCTCCAAGGAGCCGGTCGCCGACGCCAACGGAAAGCCCACCGCGCTGCTCGCTTGGCGGGTGGACCTCGAGCTCCCGGACGTGGCCCCGCTCAACAAGCGGCCCGGCACCGGCGGTTCTCTGTGAGCACCCCCACCGCTACGCATCCTGCCCACCGCGTTCCGAACCGTCGACCTCGGCGGACCGTACCCCGCTGACCGGCGAGACCATCGGCGCCTTGCACGCCGAGGTGGAGCGCCGCGCACGCCACCTCCACGTGATCCATGCGGAGCGCCTGCACTGCGCCGAAGGGTGCAGCGGGTGCTGCCAGGACGATCTCTCGGTGTTCGAGGTGGAGGCTGCACCGATTCGCGCGCACCACGCGGCGCTCCTCGACGAAGGCGTTCCCCACGCCACGGGAGGCTGCGCGTTCCTCGACGAGGCGGGCGCCTGCCGCATCTACGAGCATCGCCCCTACGTGTGTCGCACGCAGGGTCTGCCGCTGCGCTGGCTCGACGAGCAAGACGGCCTCCCGGTAGAGCTCCGCGACATTTGCCCCCTCAACGAGGACGGCGAGGCCGTGGAAGCCATCGCCGAAGACGATTGCTTCACCCTCGGCCCCATCGAAGAGCGCCTGGCGGAGATGCAGTATGCAGCCCACTTTGCCGGCGTTTCGCCGAACGCGACGCCCCCTCGCCCCACGCGAACGCACCTTCGTGCGCTGTTCGTGACGAAATGAGCCCGGTGCGCGCGTCATTAAGTGCGTACGTTCGAAGCTCACGCCACGCACGCACGACAATCCGAACCTCAGGCGGTCCCACATGGGCGACAAGTCACCGAAAGCCATCAACAAGTCCAAGAAGCAGGACCAAGCCGGCAAATCCCAGAAGAAGGCATCCGCCGACGCCAAGGCCGCCGCGAAGGTGAACCCCGCCGCCGGCGGCGCGAAGAAGGGCAAGTAGCTCTCGAGGCCTGCTGCTGCGAGCCCGCCCGTCATCTGCCGGCGGGCTCCAGCGGGTCTTCGAGCCTTCAGGGGGTGGCGCAGGCGGACACGGTGCACACGCCATTGCAGGGATGGAGGCCCGGTATGCATTCGCATCGGTCGCCTTCGCAGCGCATGTTCCATGCGCAAACCCGGAAGGCCGAGCACGATCCTCCGAGTTGCACCCGGGGCACGCACTTCCCCTCGAAGCACTCGCTGCCCGCCGCGCATGCGTGACCGCAGACGCCGCAGTGGCTCGAGGAGTAGCGCAGGTCGATGCACCCCGTGCCGCCGCAGGAGGCATGTTCGGGCTCGCAGTGATCGCACGAGGGCATGTTGCCGTGCTGACTGCACACCTCGTCTGCGCCGCAGACCTGGCCGCAGCCGCAGTCGGTGCGATCCACACCCGGCATGCGACAGACCTCCCCGCAGCGGACCGCCGGGCTCTTGCAAGAGCACCCCCCGGGGTAACATTTCTCGAACGGGCCGCACTGTTCGTTGCTTGTGCACGGCTTGAAGCGAGGGGCAGACGCGCTCGCCGGCGCGCCGGGGCGTTTCGCGCGGCCGGACGCCTTTTCGTCGGGTCGCGAGAGCGTGTCGTCCGGGACCGGTGCATCGGACGGCGCGGCGCTCACCGTCGCCGACGGGTCCGAATTGGGTGTGGTGGCGGTGGCAGTGGGGCGCGGCTTCATGGACGCGTAGCGGAGCGCGACGACGTACCCGCCGACGCCGGTGGCCAAGGCCAGCGGAAGACCGAACGCGAGCGCGAGACGGAACCGGCCGCCGCTACGCCTTTCGGCGGGGAGATTCCGGAGGAGCGCCGCGAGCTCCTGCACGCTCTGGACGCGATGTTCGCGGTCCTTTGCAAGGCAACGATTCACGATCGCTTCCAGGGCCGCCGGCACCCGGGGAGCACGCGCCCGGAGCGACGGAGGCTCGTCCGCGACGATCGCCGCCAGGACCGCGCCCGCCGTCTCGCCATCGAACGGCACCGTCCCGCTCAAGAGCTCGTAGAGCACCACGCCCATCGACCAAACGTCGGTGCGCGCATCCACGCTCTTGGTGGAGCGCACCTGCTCCGGAGACATGTAGCGCGGCGAGCCGAAGGTGTCCGACGTTTCGGTCAGGGTGCCGCCGCCCGGCTCCAGGCTCTTGGCGATACCGAAGTCGACCACCTTGATGGTGCGACCGCACCGGAACAGGTTCGACGGCTTGAGATCTCGATGGACGATCCCCAGGGCGTGCGCCTCGACCACGCCGGCACAGGCCTGCAGCACGGCATCGACGGCGCTGGCCACCGAGAGCGGCCCGTTCGCGGCGAGCTCCGCCCCCAAGTCCTGGCCCTCCAGGTATTCCATGACGAAGTACGGCGGAACGCCATCGGCGACACCGCTGCTCGTCTCGAAGATGCGCGCCACGTGCGGAGATCGAAGCCGCGAGGTCGCCTCGGCCTCGCGCAGGAAGCGCGTCACGTCCACCGCGTCGTGCGAGAGCGCCGGGAGCATGCACTTCACCGCTACCCGGCTTCCGTCGCTCGTGCGCCGAGCCTCATAGACGTACGCCATGCCGCCGACACCGACGATCCTCTCGATGCGAACGATGCTCCCGAGGACGCTCCCGATCTTCAGCGGCGAGCTTGCGAGGGCCCGCGCACGCGCATTGTCGACCGAAGACGCCACGAAGACCTCAGGCTAACACGGCACCGCCCGTGGGATGGTCCGCGGCGTCACTTGCATGGTGCAAAGAAACATACCCCGTTGCAAGGGTGCAGCCTTCCGCGACAGGTGCAGGTGCCCTGCTCGCACACCATGTTGAAGCCGCAATCGTCTTCGCCTGCGCAATGCCCGCCGAGCGCAGCCGTGACCCGGCACTTTCCCTCCACACAGCGCGAACCAGGGGCACAGGCGGCGAGGCAGCGGCCGCAGTTCGCGTCGTCCGACGTCAGGTTGACGCATCCGTTGCCGCACGCGATTTGAGCCTCGGCGCACTTTTCGCAATACGGCGAGAAGCCGCGGTCGGTGCAGACTTCATCCATCCCACAGACCGCGCCGCACCCACAATTGTCGTGCGAGAGGTTGCCCTTGATGCACGCGTCGCCACAGCGCATCGCGCCTGCGATGCAAGAGCAGCCACCGGGGTAGCACTTCTCCAAGGTCCCGCACTGATCGTCGCGCGTGCACGGCTTGAAGCGAGGGACCGCGGTAGGCTGGCCGGCGGGTGGACGAGTCGCCTGCACGACCGCGGTCGGTCGGTCGGTGGGCAGCGGCGTGTCGACGTGCACGGGCGCGGAGGAGGAGAGAGTGGTCGTGGTCGCGTCGATGATGGGGCGCACGACCACGGTCCTGGGCGCGCTCGGGGCGCAGCGCAGCACCGCGACATAGCCGGCGCCGCCCGCAGCCAGCGCCAACGGTATGCCGATCCCGAGAACGCGCGCGATGGGGCTGCGCTCGGTGGCCGTACCCGTCGTCCGCGGTGCCGCCATCAGCAAGCGTCGAAGCTCGGCCATGCTCTGCAGGCGACGATCGCGATCCTTGGCAAGGCACCGATTCACGATCGCCTCGAGCGCTGCCGGCACGTGGGGAGCCCGAGCGCGGAGCGAAGGCGGCTCGTCGGCGACGATGGAAGCCAAGACCGCGCCCGCCGTCTCGCCGTCGAATGGCACCGCGCCACTCAAGAGCTCGTAGAGGACGACCCCCATGGACCAAACATCGGTTCGCGCATCGACGCCCTTGGTGGCGCGAACCTGTTCCGGAGACATGTAGCGCGGCGATCCGAAGGTCTCCGACGTTTCGGTCAGGGCGCCGCCGCCCGCATCCAAGGACTTCGCGATGCCGAAGTCGACCACCTTGATGGTGCGTCCACAGCGGAACAAGTTCGAGGGCTTGAGATCACGGTGGACGATTCCGAGCGCATGGGCCGCGGAGACCCCGGCGCACGCCTGCAATACGGCGTCGACGGCGAGATCCACCGAGAAGGGCCCGTTCGCTTCGAGGACTTCGCCCAGGTCTTGCCCCTCCAGGTACTCCATCACGAAGTACGGCGGCACGCCGTCGGCCGTCCCGGTGCTGGTCTCGAATATCTGCACCACGTGCGGCGAACGGACGCGCGCCGTGGCCTCGGCCTCGCGCAAGAAGCGCGTCACGTTCACGGCATCGTTCGAGAGGGCCGGCAGCAGGCACTTCACCGCGACGCGCGCGCCGTCCGCGAGGCGCTTCGCCTCGTAGACGTACGCCATGCCACCGACGCCCATGATGCGCTCCACGCGGAAGCGCGCGCCCAGCACCTTCCCCACCGCGATGGGCGAGGCAGCGATTGCCCGTGCGCGGAGCTGGTCGACCGAGGCAGCCACGAGCCTCTACGCTATCATCACCGCTGCGCCGCGAGCTCGCTCCAGAAGGTGGAGCGCCAGTATGCGGCGAGAGCGTCGAGCTTCTCCTCGTCGGTCCCCTCGCGCTGGGAATTGCCGGCCTGGTATTCGAGCCGCGCGGGCGTAGGGATGAAGCCCACCGCCGCCTTGGCCCGCGCCGCGGCTTCTCGCGCGTTCTTGCGCGCCAGCTCCAGCTGAGCCGAGAGCGCCCGACGGTTCTCCAGCACCAGGGCGCCCTGTTTGTCGAAGCGACCGCCGAGCGAATACCACTTGTTCACCAGCTTTCCGCCGGCCAGGTAGGCGTTGCTGGAGGCGGCCAGGCGCATGAGCTTCACGCCGGGGCTCGATTGTCCTTCCGGCTTGTAGGTGGAGAGCATGTTCGCCTTCCGCGCGAAGTAGTACTCGCTCTCCTTGTTGGCAATGTACACCTGCGCTTCGTCCTTGGTGACGTTCTCGCTCTTGGCGATCTCGTCGACGATGAGCGCGTCGAAGTACTCGAGCACCGCGGTGGAGGCCGACGCGTAGCCGGACACGGTACGGTCCACCACGAGCGGGTCCATGGGCTTCGCGGTGCCCTGGTCCACGATGAGGTCCTGCAGATCCTTGGCGTAGTCGACGAACACGTGCGCGACGTCGTAGTAGATGGTCGGCGTCGTGATGCGGAGCATCAGCGTCTGGACCGCCGCGCCGGTGGGCTTGATCTTCCCGCTCTGGAGGCCCTGGAGCAGCGCCATCGCGCTGGCGTTGAAGTCGTCGCCGATCATGACCGCGGAGCGCGCTTCGACGTACTTGGTGAAGGCCGCCGTGGTGTTCACCTGGCCGCCGCGCGTGGTCGCCTGGGCCTTGATCTCCAGCTGGGCGCCGAACGAATCGACCTCGGCCTTCACCTTCTCCGCGGTGCGAAGGCCGTCCATGAGCGCGTTCAGATCGCCCTTGGCGACCTGGTACACCGCCTGGGTAACGCGGGTCGACACCGCCACCGCGATGGCCGCTTGCGCGTAGGCGTCGAGGGCCTGGGCGAAGTAGCCGTTCTTCTCGAAGCGCTGCGCCTTCTCGTAGGCCTTGTCGGCTTCTGCCAGCATCCCCGCGGCGCCCTGCACCGCGTTGCCGGTGCGCTTCACCTCTTGCTTGAGGTTGCCGAGCTCGCGGTCGATGCGGCTCTTCCACGCGCCCATCTTGGCCTTGATCAGCTGCGTGGTCTCCGGCGGTGGCTCGAGCTCGGTCTCGGCCACGCCCTCCACGCGCGGGAGCTTGTCGCCGGTGAGAAACTCGTAGCCTTCGTAGAGATCGCCGATCTCCTTCACTTCGAGGCCGAGGTTGGCTCCCACCGTCAGGAGGTCCACGTCCTCGCCGGTCTTCATGTCCTTGTGGTTGCGGCACCCGATGGGGAACCCGAAGCGCTTCAGACCGCTCTCCTTGGCGCCGCCCATCTTCTGCACGATGCCACCCACCGGTCCGGCGCTTCCGTCGGGGTTGATGGTGCCGGTCATGGTGGTGTCGTCGCGCACCTTCTTGCCGCGGAGCAGCGCGAGCATGGTTGCGGTGGTGAGCATGCCCGCGGAGGGGCCATCGGTGTGCCCACCCACGTGCACTGCAAACTCGTAGTCGGAGAGCGAACCGCCCACCGTGCGCGAGGCATTGAACGCCGCCAGCC
>JABFRG010000188.1 GCA_013141295.1 Polyangiaceae bacterium | reverse complement strand
GCGCTACCCTCCGCGGTCGCGTTGCCCGTGGCCGCGAGCGAGCCGACGGCGCTCGCCTTCGTGCCTCGTGCCAGCGCCGAGGCTCCGAAGAGCCTGCCTGCACGGACCGCCGAGCAGCGGCCCCGGGCCGTTCCCTCGAGCGCGTCCTCCAGCTCACCGCGGCCCTCGGCCTCGGCAAAACCCAGCGGCGATCCCTACCTCGAGGACCGTCGGTGAGAAGACCGGGAATGGCGGCCACCGCGACGGTGTGCTTGCTCTGGGGCGCTGTGGCGTGGGCCGACGAGCCAACGGTGGCCCCGGGCTCCCGGTCCGACGCCATGGCCGCAGAAGTCCTGTTCGCCGAAGCGCGCGCTTCGATGCGCGAGGGCAAGTTCGTCGAGGCATGCCCGAAGCTCGAAGCGAGCCTGCGGCTCGATCGCGCCGTGGGCACCATGCTCAATCTTGCCGACTGTTACCAGCAGACCAAAAGGCCCGCGAGCGCATGGTTCTGGTTTCGCGAAGGCGCGGCGCAGGCGGCAAAAGAGGGCCAGCGTGAACGCGCGAGCTACGCCCGGGAACGCGCGAAAGATCTGGAGCCCGGTCTGTGTCGTCTTGCCATTCGCGTGGCTCCCGGCGAGGTGCCCGCGGACGTGGTGGTGCGCCGCGACGGCGTGGTGGTCGAACGGGAAGCCTGGAGCGTACCGGTGCCGGTGGACCCTGGGCCGCACGTCGTGACCACGTCCGGTGCCGAGGGCCGCGAGCCTTTTCGTGCGGAGGTCGTGGTGGAGCCGCCGGCGGAGGGAGCGTGCGCCCCGACCTTCGTCACCCTTCCGACTTTCGCCGCCCGCGCGGCACCGACGCCGACGCCCGCGCCCGCGTTCGATGCTCCGCCTCCGCCGACCCCCATGCGCGACGTGGCGCCGGCTTCGCGATGGTCCACTCCGCACACGCTTGCCGTGGTGGCCGGCGCCGTGGGGCTCGTCGGCGTCGGTATCGGCACCGGGTTCGGCATTCGCGCCCTCTCGCTGAAGAGCGACGCCGATCGCGGGTGCACGGACCTGGGGTGCACCGCCGAGGCCCGCGCGACCAACCAGGATGCCGGCGCGTCGGCCGACGTGGCCACCGTGGCCTTCTTGAGCAGCGCGGTGCTCGTCGCCACCGGTGCGGTGCTCTGGTTCGTCGCGCCCTCGCTCCGCACCCGCGCGGCGAACCGCGGGCTTCGCCTGGAGTTCTGACGAGCTGGGGCCGCGCGTGCCCAAGCGCCGCGAGCGCTTGGGTGTGAGGAGACCCGTATGCGGCCCGGAAGCCGAAAATTGCCGCAGATTCTCGCTGGCACGTGCGCTGCAGTTGGCGGCCCCATGAACTTCCCGCAGCAGCCTGGATCTCCTGGTTCTCCTTACGGCTCCCCCGGCGGCTTCGGGCCTGCCGCCCCGCAAGCGCCGAATCCGTACGGGCCCAGCCCTTCGTACGCGCCGCCGGCGGTCTACGGCTACGCGCCGCCGCAGCAATATGGCGCGCAAGTGTCGCTAGCGGAAGGCCCCGCGGGATCCGGCGGGCTCGCGCTTCGGTGGGTCGCCCTCGGGAGCTTCGTGGCGACGTTCCTGTCGCTCGCGGTGGCGTTTCTCATCGCCGGCGTGGCCGACGAGAGCAACGATGTCGCGGCGGGCTTCGCCGCGGTGCTGATGATGGCCTGGATTCCCCTCTCGGTCGTGTACTTCGTCACCGCGTTGGTGTGGATCTACAAGTCCTGGGAGATGATCCCCGCGGCGTTCCGCGTCACCGCCAGCGGCAAGCGCGTGAGCCCCGGCGCCGCGGTGGGCTTCTTGTTCATCCCCGGCTTCAACGTCTTCTACTGGAACTTCGTGTGCGCCGGCGGCCTGTGTGACGCGCTGAACAACGTGCTCGCCGCCTACGGGTCGCCGCGCCGGGCGCCCAAGGGCTTCGCCATCGCCTGCTCGGTGCTCCAGCTCGTTCCCTACGTCAACCTCACGCTGGCGCCGTTCTTCTGGCTCGCCTGGATGTTCATGGTCGACTCCGCCAAGGCCGAGTACGCGCGCCTCGCCGCTGCGCAGCGCGCCGCGGCGCCGTATTGACCCTTCGTTCCCCTCTCGTTCCCACCCACAGAAAGTAGACCCGTCATGAAGTCCATCGTCTTCGCTCTCGTCCTTGCCATCCCCGCCGTTGCCTGCTCCAAGAGCAACAAAGACGTCCCCGCATCGGCGACCACTACCACGGGTGGCGACACCAAGGCCGCCACCGGAGCGGCCGCGGGTGGCTCCAAGGGCAGCTGCAACAAGGTGAGTGTTACATCCAAGTGCGACGAGTACGCGTCGCTGACCATGGGCTTCGAGGAAGGCATGTGCAAGGACCTGAACGGTACCTGGAGCACCGGCGCCTGCCCCACTGCGGGCCGCCTCGGCACCTGCAAGAAGAAGTCGGGCACCACCACGTACTACTACGAGACGAAGCTCGCGCTGAACTACGACGCCAAGTCGGCCAAGGAAGACTGCGAGGACGCCATCTCGGAGGGGACCTGGACCGCCGCCAAGTGACCGGAGCCCCGACCCCGATGGTCAACGTCCCATGCCGCGCGTATGCTCCCTGAGTGCGCGGCGCTTCTCCGCCGCCCGGTGAACCCGCATGTCC
>JABFRG010000488.1 GCA_013141295.1 Polyangiaceae bacterium | reverse complement strand
CCCGCCGAAGCCCCCGGTCGACGCGCCAGCGCCCGCTGCACCTCCACCGTCGCCGGCCGCGAGCACCGCGCCCGCGGTCTCGCTCGCCGAGCGTCTTGCGCAGAAGAAGCGTGATCGCGGAGACGATCGGAGCTGAGGCCGTCGCTCAGCGAACGGCGAGCACGACCGCCAGCAGCAAGAGCCCGATGACCGCGCCGATGATGGCGGGGAGCACCCAGGCTGCGCGCGCCGGCGGAATGCCCGCAGAGCCGACCTCGGCGAGCTCCGCGCGACGGGTCGCCTCGAAGGCGGCATCCATGGCCGAAGCGCCCTGCCCGTAGGTGGGAACGATGACCGGATTGTTCTGCGACGGCGGCGCGTAGCTCGGCACCGGAGAGAACGGGCCCACGCCGCTCATGATGGGCGTCGCCGTGGGCGGCGGCGCAGCGAACGGATCGGCCGCGGTCTCCACCACGGCCGCCTGCATCGTGCGGGGGCGCGCTTCGTCGACCATCCGCTTCAGCTCCGGCTGCGGCGTCACGGCCCACTGACGATGGTCGCCGGTGAGCCCGTACGCGCGGCCGATGGCGTCGGCCAGAGCGCCCACCGACCCGATGCGGATGTTGGGGTTCTTCGCCAGCGCCTCGTCCATGACGTGATCGAGGGCCGGGGGAATGGGAATGTCGCCGCCCTTGCCGCGCACCGTCGGCGGCTGCGGATCCTTGGTCATGATGCTGAGGAGGATCTGCGGGCCGTTGTTGCCGTCGAAGGGCACCGCGCCCACCAGGCACTCGTAGGCGATGGCGCCGAGGGCGAACACGTCGGCCCGAGCGTCGAGCGTCTCGAGGCCCTGCGCCTGCTCCGGCGCCATGTAATACGGCGAGCCGATGGTGGTGCCGAGGACGGTGAGCTTCTTCGACTGCTTGTTCTTGTCCTTGACCGAGCCGAAATCGAGGATCTTCACCAGGTCACCCTCGCGGGTTCCACAGAGGAAGATGTTGTCGGGCTTGAGATCGCGGTGCACGTACTGCTTGGCGTGGGCTTCGTCGAGACCGAGCGCGACCTGCGAGAGCATGCGCACCAGGCGCTCCGGCGGAAGCCGCTTCTCGCGCTTGAGCACCACCCGCAGCTCCTCGCCGTCGAGGAACTCCATGACCAAGAGCCACAGCCCGTGCGTGGCATCCCGCTGGAAGTCGAGCACCTTGACGATGTGCTGATGGGGCAGCGCGCTCGAGATCTGGTACTCGCGCTTGAACCGCTCGAGGGCGACCTCGTCTTGCGCCACGTCCGAGTGCAGGACCTTGATGGCGATGCGGGTGTTCGTCTGCTTATCGATGCCCTCGTAGACGCGGCCCATGCCGCCGTCGGCGACGACGCGACGCATCTCGTAGCGGTCGGACAGCTTCAGCCCGAGACGGGGATCGTCGGGCGAGGCCACCGGAACGAGGCTGGCTTGAATGAGCGCCGTCCCGTCCGCAGGGCAAAAGCCAGCATCGTCGGGGTACCCACGGCGGCATCGGGGACAGCTCTTCATGCGTCCCCGTCATGATGCCGAACAAACCCGAGTGGATACACCAAAAAAGGCACCCACCCAGGCGTTTCGCTCACGACCTCAAGACGCCGCAGTCGGAGGCTCCGGCGGAGCGAAGTAGATGAGCCGGTTGCAGGAAGGGCACTGCTCGATGATCGGCTCGCGCCGGATGCGGTGGAACAGCTGCGGTGCGAGCGCCATGTGGCAGGCCTTGCAGGTGCCGTCGGTGGTGGTGGTGACACCGGAGCCCCGCTTGGCGCGGATGCTCTCGTACTTGCGGAAGAGCGGCTGGTTCATCGTCTTGGCGATGGCGCTTCGCTCGTCGACCTGACGCTGCCGATCGTTCTCCAGCTCCGCGAGCTTGGCGTTGGCGGGACCGTGCAGCGTGTCGAGCTCACCTTTGACCTGCCCGAGGGCGCCGGTTTCGGTGTCGACCGTATCGGTGATCTGCTTGGCCTCGGCGTTGAGCTTCTCGATCTCGTTCTCGCGGTCGCGAATGAGCTTTCGGAGCTCCTCCATCTCGCGCTGAACCGCGTTGGTCTCGCGCTCGGTGCGCGAGCGGTTCATCTTGTCGCGGGAGTGCTCGAGCTGCTGGGTCATGGATCGCACGTCGGCGTGCGCTTCCTTTTGCCGCTTCTCCAGGTCACCGAGCTGCGTCTTCTGACCGACGATCTTCACCTCGTGGCCGCGTATCGTCTGCTCGAGGGCCCCCACCGTCGTCCGCGCCTTCGCGATTTCTTCTTCCGTGGACTTCAGCGCGGCATCGATGATGGCCAGCTGTGCGAGTGCCTTGATATCCGTGCTCAACGACGTCCTCCTGCGCGAATCCCAGCTTGGAACGGTAGGCCCACCTGGGTTCGAACCAGGAACAGCCCGGTTATGAGCCGGGGGCTCTGACCGATTGAGCTATGGGCCCAAGCTCTTGTGATCACGAAGAGCACCGTAGTCCAAGCCGGGGTGGGAATAAAGCGTCCGTCCGCCTTTTTCCAAACGCACGCGCGTCACGCATCGGCGATTGACAGCGCTTCGCGCGGTACAGCCGATGCGATCGCGTCAGCGGGGCGCCCGACAGCGGAGGAAAAACACGTCCGGTTGCGGCGTCGTGCGGCCGTGATC
>JABFRG010000809.1 GCA_013141295.1 Polyangiaceae bacterium | reverse complement strand
ACCGCGAGGAGGCGAAGAACCTCTTGCGCGAGCTCGACACCGAAGTGGCGGTGTACCTGCCCAAGGCCGAGGCGCTCATCCAGAAGCACCTGAAGCAGAAGGGGCTCACCCAGGACCCGAGCCCCTACCGCGAAGCGAGCCGGGCCGCATCGGCCGAGACGCCAGCAGCAGCCGAGAGCGGCACCGACGTCGAGAAGGCCGCTGTCGTGGCGGCGATCCTCGAAGACGTGGGCGCGCCTGCAGTCAAGGTCGAGACGCTTCCCACGGAGACCGCAGCCAAGGTCGAGGCGGTCGTCGATAAGCTCCTCGCGGCCGACGATCTCTCCCGGGTCATCTGCGAGAAGTGCCAGACCCCCAACGATACCGACGCCAAGTTCTGCAAGAGCTGTGGCCAGACGATGAAGAAGGAAGAAGCGACCGATGCGACCTGAACTGCGTACCGGCCTCGCGCTGGGAATGCTCCTCCTCACGAGCATCGCACAGGCACAACCCGCGGCGACCGCTACGGCGCGACCTGCAGCAACCGCGGCGCCTTCCGCCAAGGCCACCGGCGCGCTTCCTCCGGGGCACCCGACGACCGGAGGCGATCCGCACGCGCAGATGCCGGTGGATCAGGGTGACGACGAGCCGCAAGCCAATCCCCACGCCGACCCTCACGCGCAGGCGGGCCGCGGTGGCAGCGCCGACGGCGGACCTCCGCCGCCTCCGGAAGACGTGGAAGAGCCGGATCTCTCGCTCCCCGCCGGCACCATCACCGTGCGCATCGTCGACGGCGACAACAAGCCGCTCCCCAAGACCGAGGTCACCCTCGGCATCCTCGAGAACTCGGTGGCCAAGGGCGAGAACCGCAAGCGCATCACCAAGACCACCGACGATCGCGGCTTCTTCCGCTTCGATGGCCTCGCCACCGGCACCGGCATCGCGTACCGCGTGACCGTGGTGAAGGATCTCGCGACCTTCGCGCTCATGCCGTTTCAGCTGCCCGACAAGGGCGGCATGCGCACCGAGCTGCACGTGTACCCGGTCACACGCGACATCGAGAAGGCCGTCATCGTCATGCAGTCGGCGGTGTTCTTCGACTTGAAGGACGATCGCGTGCAGGCCGAGCAGGCCTTCATGATCTACAACTTCGGTCGCACCGCCTGGGTGCCCGACGAGCTCGTCGTTCCGCTGCCGGAGGCCGCCATGGCCGTCACCAGCCAGCAGGGCATGAGCGACGTCGGCATCGACCCCATCGAGAAGCGCGGCGTGCGCATTCGCGGCACCTTCGGCCCCGGCCGCCACGAGATCCAGTTCCGCTGGCAGCTCCCCTACAGCGGCGAAGACACGCTCAACATCGAAGTGGGCATGCCGCCGCACATGGCGAGCGCGCGGGTCATCGCCACAGCCGCCACCTCGATGCGCCTGGAAGTGGCGGGCTTCCCCGCCTCGGTGACGCAGCCCGACGGGCAAGGGCAGCGGGTCCTCATCTCGGAAAAGCAGATGGCGCGCGAAGAGCCGCCGCTCAAGAACGTGAAGATCACCCTCGCCGGCATTCCCCAGACCGGTCTGCCGAAGACCCTCATGTGGGCCGCCAGCGGCGGCACGTTCCTCCTCCTCGCCTTCGCCATCACGCTCGGCGTTCAAGCCGGCAGTCGTCGCAAGAAGACCGCCGAGCTCAAGTCCTATCGCGACGTGCTCCTGGCCGACATCGAAGAGCTGGAGCGCGCTCGGCTGGCCGGCGACATCGGTCCCAAGACCTACGAGCGAGCCCGGCGCGAGCTCACCAGCGAGCTGGCGCGAACCTTCGCCGGCACCGGCGACAAGAAGGCCCCTGCGCCCGCAACCGCCACAGCGTAGGCGCGATCACCTCGGGTGCGTCCATGTGCTTCCATGGCGCAGCGTGTGCGGCCGTATTTGCGACCGCGCACGAATGTGCTTTCCATCCTCGCGCGTCATAGGCAATTTCGAAGTGGAACTTCGGAGGACGACCGGATGGCCGACGACGCGACGATTATCGCCGAGCACGAGGCGCGGGTGACCGAGCAAGCCGCCAAGCTGACGCGGCAGGCGGCGCTGGTGGGCGAACAGGCAGCCGCCATCGAAGGTCTCAAGGAGCGTCTCGATGCGCTCCTCGCGCGTTCGTCGCGGGAGCGCGCCACGCCGACGGCGACGGCGACGCCGGCCTGGCGAAGGTGGGAGAGGCACGCTCGCCCGTCCCAGCCCTCACCGTCGCTCCGGAGGCACGAGCCTCCGCAGAGTCCGTTCGCGCGCTAGCCCGGCTAGCTACCGCGAGGCTCGCACTTCTTTCATGTGCGCCACCAGCTGGTCGACCGCGGCGCCCCACCCTTCGTGGAATCCCATCTCGGCGTGTTGCGTGCGAGCGGCCTCGTCGTGATGGAGCACGGTGGCCGTGTACTTCGTACCGGCACCGCTGGGCTCGATCTCGATCATCGCGGTGAACGAGAACGGGCAGTTGGGCGAAGGCGGCCCTGCCGGGCGGAAGTCCGTGATCAGGGCGTTGGTCCACACCAGCTTCCGGTTGGGAACGATCTCGAGGAAGCAACCGACGTTGGGGAACTTCTGCCCTTCCGGCGACTGCATCACGGTGTTGAACACGCCGCCGGGCCGCAGATCGATCTCGCACTCCACGGTGCTCCACGGGCGCGGCGTGAACCATTTCATCAGGTGCGCGGGCACGGTCCAGGCCATCCAGACGAGCTCCGGCGCCACGTCGACGTTTCGTTCCAGCACCAGATCGAGCTTCGGATGGGTCTTCATTTCTTCTCCTTCGTTTCGTGTTCGGTCGCGAGCTCGACGAGGTAGGCGTCGAGCTGATTCAAGCGGCGGTCCCAGACGGCGCGCTGGCCGGCGAGCCAGCCTTCGGCAGCGTCCAGCGGGCGCGGCGTGAGCTTGTAGGTTCGCACGCGCCCCTCCTTCTTCGAGCGGACGAGACCGCACGACTCGAGCACGCCGAGGTGCTGGAGGAACGAGGGCAGCGCCATCTCGAACGGCGCAGCCAGCTCGCTCACGGCCGAAGGGCCGCGGCTCAAGCGCGCCAGGACTGCCCGACGCGTCGGGTCCGCGAGCGCCTGAAAGACGCGATCGAGGTTCGGCGATTGGCTAGGCATGCGCCTAACTATATGCACGCCGATAGGTAGGTCAATGCCTATCTATTCACGCGCGGGATGTATGACCCGAATGTCGCGCCGCCGGACGCGGGATACGCGAGCTGGACGGCTTTGCCCGGAGGCATGGACGTTGCTACCCAGCCCGCATGCACCGCATCCTCGTCGGCGTCTTCCCGCTGCTTCTGGTTCCGCCCGCCACGGCTGCCTGCGGCACCCCGTGCGATGCCGTGTACAAGACGGCGCCCATCACCATCGCGAGGGACATGGCGGTGCCCATGTCCGAGGTGGGCGATCTTACCATCGAAGCCTGCTACGGCTTCGACCCCAAGAGTCGCTGCGCCAACGCGCGGGTGGTGGCGGGAGAGCTCCGCACCATCGGCCCCGGCGGTCTTCCGGTGCCGGGGACCGACGCGCAACAGCTGCTCGTCGGCAAGGTCGTCGCGTTGCCGGGCGGTGGGTCGCGCATCGAGGCGACCATGTACATCAACGAAACCAGCAACCCGGTGGTCTTCCAGGTGAGGAACCCGAAGGGCACCGTCGTTGCCAGTGCGCTCGGTTACCTCGACTGGTCGAGCGACACCTGCCATCCGACGCCCTCGAACAGCTCGCTCTGACAGAACGAGTCAGAACGAGTCAGAACGAGAGCGCGTACTTCGATTTGAGATAACTGCGGAGGCTCGCCACCTCGGCGTCGGTGGTGGGGCCGGCGCTCAGCACGAGCTCCGCGATGTAGCCTTGAACCGGCCCACCGACCACCAGCTCGCCGCCCACATCACCGGGAACTTCCGGGCTGTGCACGGCGATGTTCTGATCGTCGTACAAAGCGAAACCGGTGGCGGTGCGGCGCAGACCGATGACATGGGGCCGGATGTCCGCGAAGAAGCCGGCGGAGGGATACAGGAACGCGCCCATGCCGGCGCCCAGCACGTGGCCCTCGAAGGACGAGCCGTTCACCCCGAGAAACGCGCGCGAGATGAACTGGCCATGCCCCTCCGACATGGACACCGGCCTTCCGTTGACGAGCGGCGTGCTCATGAAGAACTGGGTGTTGCCGGTGGTCACCGACATGCATACGCCCATGACCAGAAAATCACCGGTCATCGGGGCGTTCTTGGGAATCGTCACCAGCCCTGCGTGATCGCGCTGCAAGGCTCCGTCCTCGGAGAAGTCGATGACGGCATGCCCGTTGAGCGCGCCGGGTCGCTTCGCCGCCGACACCGAAGTACCGGGCAGCGGCGCCACGTCGTTCCCCTTGCCCGATTGGTCGCTCCACACCTGCGTCGCGCTCAGCCCGGTGTCGCCCTCGAGCCACAGCGCGAGGTTCGGCAGCGCCTTCGGCGACCAGCCCGGCGATGCGTCTTCGAGCACGGCGGCATCCACGCCCGCATCGGGAGGGAGCGGGCTCGCGTCGCGCGCCCCAGCCGCTGCGTCGGCGACCGGCGGCGCGGTACCCGCGTCGGATATCGCGCTCGATGCGGAGCTCGAGCCACAGCCGAGTGCGAAGAGAAGGGAGAAGCCCATGCGCCAGGTCGCCATGGGATGCGTGGTGCATCCCCGGAGACCTTCATTCACCGAGAAAAGTGCGCTTTCGGGAGCGCATGCGCCAGCGGCGACCACCGACGACGGCCCCGACCACGAACAATCCGAACCAGGGAAGGCCGGACCCCGGAGCCGTCGCACAACCGCTCTCACCGGCCGGGCTCGGTGACGCGACGACGCCGCCGTCTGCGGGTGCGACGGGCGGCGGCCCGGCGTCTTCAACACCTGCGTCCGCAGCGCTCCCGTCCGGCGCGCCGGCATCGGGCTCGACGGGCACCACGTTGGAGAAGCCACAGGGCGCACGAACGCAGCGCAACGTATCGCCCTGCGCGAGGAGCCAGCCGGCGCCGATGGCGGCGAAGCTGCCGGGACCGCGTGCAACCTGCACGGGTTTGCCGACCAGCGGCATCAGGTAGTCCGTCGCTACGTCGCCGACGAAGGTCGTCACCGAGACCTCACCACCATCGCCCAGACGCTGGGGCACGCCCGCGGTGAGCACCGTGCGATCGACCACGGTGCCGTCGGGCTGACGAACGGTGATGCGGCCATCGGTTGCGAGGGTGAATCCGTCGCGGAGCTCGAGCAGGCTCCCGGTCCCGAACTTCGTGGTGTCGTAGTAGAGATCGCCGCGGAAGTTGGTGGGCGAAATGTCGAAGGCGACGTGCCCGGTGTCGTCGAGGAGGACCACACCTTTGGTGAAGCTGGGCGCGCCGGTGTCGGCCGCCACGCCGCCCGCAATACGAAGAATCGGGCGGGCATTGCCACCGGTGTTTCCGTAGACGTATACGTCGCCGTTGCGGGCAATGCCAAGCGGCCGGCACAAGCTGGCATTTCCCGGATACAGCGCCGCGAAGTCCGCCACCTCGGTGGAGGCGCCGGTGGCGAGATCCATCACGTAACACTTGTAGGCATCCCCGGATGGAATGTCGGTTCCGGCGTAGACGAGGCGACGACCATCGGTCGATAGGCCCTTGAGGTACGAGCCCCGGCCGGTGCTCCCGAGCGCGACGTTGGGTCGGAGCGCGCCGGCCCAGAGCACGGTGGTCCCGTCGGACCCGCCGGAGGCAATCGCGCCCTCGTCCACCAGGTAGCCGGTGGTGGCGACCGCCGAGATGAGCGTATCGGTACCGGTGCGGCGATCGCGAACGCTCACCCCGCCCGATCGCGGCGCGAACAGGATGTACTTTTCACTCACCTGGAGGATAGCGCCGTCCACGCGCGACAGGACGCGGATCCCCGGCGTGAGATCCACCGTGAGACCGAGCTCGACACGGGTCTCGATGCCCTTGGTGTCGGTGGCCACCGCGAAGAGCTTGTAGGCAGGGCCGATGCCGTCGAGGGTGGTGGTGGGGAATGCGACGCTCGCGGTACCCGTCGCCAGGGTCGTTTCGCTGCGGTTCGCTTCGACGCGACCGAGGCGCAGGCTGGCGCAGCCGAAGAGCCCTGTGTCGGCGCAGGTGAGCGAGAGTGTGGGGCTGGTCACGAGCGAGCCGGGCGCGGTGCCGAGAATCGAGGGAGCGTCGTCCACCACCACCGGCTGCGTTCCGGTGCTGACGTCGTCGAACACGTCGGTGACATCGACGGAAAGGTTGGCCGGGCCGTTGGCGAGCCCGGTCGTCGGCACCTGCGCGTAGCAGATGCGCCCGGTGGCGTCGGACGACGAGCAGTCGGCGGTGGCCATCGCGCCGGCGCCCACCCGGACGGTGACCGTCTTGATGGCGAACTCCGAGGCAACGTGAACCCGCGCGGCGACGATTCTTCCCCGGGCCAGGCCGGCATTCGCGGCCGGAAATTGGACGTCGATGGTGGCCGCCGCGTGGGCTGCCGACGTCCACAGCGCAACACCGAGCACCGGAAGCACGACGCGAAAGGCCTTCATGCAAGCTCCCTTTTCCCGAGTACGCTCCCCGAACCCCGATGTCGCACGCGGAGGACGACTTTCGCGCGGGGAGCGCGTTGTGCTCCACGCACCGACAGTTGAGGGCGGGGAGAACCCGTGCCACAAGGAAGCCATGACCGTCACCCAAAGCGTCGACCTCCTGGTGCCCGTTCAGCAAGAACCGGACTTCGACGCGGCGTCACTCACCGAAGCGCTGGCAGGTTTCGGGCTGCGCGTGGAGCTCCCGGCGCAACTGCGCATCGACAGCGAAGACCGGTACATTCCGGTGCGGGTTTGGCTCGAGGACGGCCGCGTCGTTCACACCGGCATCGCGATCCTGTGGGAGCCCCACGAAGCGCCGGATGCGGATGAGGCCGTCGAGGACGAGGACCAGGAAGACCTCGAGGACGAGGACCAGGAAGACCTCGAAGACCAAAACGAAGACCTCGAGGACGAGGACCAGGAAGACCTCGAGGACGAAAACGACGAACTCGAAGACGACGACCAGGAAGACCTCGAGGACGAAAACGACGAGCTCGAAGACGAGGACGAGCCGCGCTACATCGATAACGAGGTGGGCGTGGTGCGCATCTGGGCGATGAATGCGCCGATGCCCACCGATGCCAACGAAGGACCGTTGGGGTACTACATGGCGGCGGCGATCGCGCGCCTGGGCGCGGGCATGGTGGTGATTCTGGCAGAGGCGGGTGATCCCATGGAGCCCGAAGCGATGCTCGAGACCTACCTTCCCACGTTCGATCCCTCGCTACCGCCCGCGTGGAACGCGTATCCCTACGATCTCTTCCTGGCGGCGGAAGACGGCGACGCTGCGGCCATCGGACCGGAGCTGGCCCGGGGCGCGCACCTCGAAGCGCGCACCAACAAGGGGCTCACGCCGTTGATGGTCGCGCTGAGCTATCAGTCCCCGGCGGCCGCCTGGGAGCTACTGCGCCATGGCGCCAACGCCCGTGCCGTGAACGGATACGGCAAGACAACCGAGCAGTATGCGAGCGACTGCTTCGACATCTGGGTGGCGGCGGAAGTGGCCCGGCGTGCGATCCACCCCACCGATGCGCTGTTCGCATTCATCGCCGCAGGGGACGCAGACGGGTTGCAGGCAGCGCTGGACCAGGGCGTACCGGTCGAGGCGACCAGCCCCGAAGGTCTAACGCTCCTGGTGGCCGCCACCCGCCGCGGCGACGAAGCGATGGTGCAGCTTCTCCTCGCGCGCGGGGTCGATCCCAACCGCCCGACGCCCGAGGGGGAGACGGCGCTGGCCATCGCCGAACGCAACCAACACGTGGCGGCCGTGAAGATGCTGATGGCGCACGGCGCGAGGCGATCGTTCAGCCGGTGAGGTCCTTGAACCACTTGGCGCCGAGGACGCTCTTGAAGTCGGCGTCCTTCTTGGCGCGGGCCTTCACCTTGTCGCCGGCGACGGCGATGGCCAGGCGCAGGGCCTTCTCGGCGTTGGTAGCGTCGCCCAGCAGGGCGTAGGCGCACGCGAGGTTGTAGGGCGGCAGCGGCGCCTTGGGGTTCGCCCAGGTGGCCTTCAGGAACAGATCGCGCGAGGCGGTGTATTCCTTGGCCTTGTGGTGACGAAAGCCGGTGTCGTTGTACACGTAGCTGGCAATGCGATCGTGGGAGAGCCGCGTGATGACCACGTCGTTGCACCACTCCATGCAGAAGAAGTGACCGAGGAGCGCCAGCTCATCGCCGGCCGGATTCTGGAGAATGCCGTTCCAGTCGCCAGAAAAGGGCATATCGGGCGATGAGCTCTTGGCCGAGAGCGAGACCGGATACACCACTTCTTCCTTGGCATACTGGCCACCGAACTTGAGCGCGCCGCCGCTGCCGGAGACTTGCAAGACGATGTCGCGGGCGTAGCGCCAGTTGCCGGCGATGGGCGGAGGCATGAGGGTGGCGGCCGCGGGCGTGAAGACCAGGTCGTGCGGGTGGCCCTCCTTGAGGGTCTTCAGTGCCGAAGCCAACGCCGGGCCCACGAAGGGCGACTCGCCGCCGGTCTCGAGCCCCACGCGTTTGGTGGCGCCGCCTTCGTTCACGAAGCAGACATTGCCCTTCTCGTCGCCCTTGGCGGAGAGCGGGGCCATGCTGCCGCACGCCACTACGCTCTTGCCGTCCTTGGAGTATCCCATGTACGTGGCGTAGTCGCGCATGCCGGTGCCGAGGGCGTGGGGATACCCGGTGATGGCGAGCGGGCCCGGCGCACCGAAGTCGACAGTGGGCAGGCCGACGCTGGTGGGCGTCGCGGTGGGCTCCCCTGCCGCCACCGAGGGATCGGAGAGCGCGATCACCGGCTCCGCGGTTCCGTGCGGCTTCACCGCGCCGGTGTGCGCCGGGAGCGCGAGGCGCGTGGCAGCGGCATTGGCAGTGGTCGCGGTCGCGGTCGCCGAGGAAGGTGCCGCGACGCTGGCCGACGCGGAGGAAGATGCGCCGGGAGCGCCACTCTCGCCGGTGCGACAGGCCACGGTCGCTGCGAGCCCGACCGTTGCGCCGAGTCCGAGGATGAGCTTTCGAGATGTCATGTGATGATCTCCCACGGTACACAAACGCGCGGGTACCGTGGGCGATTCCGCGGCGGGAGCCGGCGCGTCAGTCCCGGTCCTCCATGGCCGCTTCGAGGTCGATCTCGCCGGTCTGCATTGTTCGAAGTACAGCGAGAGCGAGGCAGCGATCGCGACTCTCTTCGGTCATGGCGCCTTCGTATCGCACGCCAGAAGGGCGCACAAGCGAGCGTCAGTTTCCGGAGGGCGCGGGCGCGGCACTGGCCTTGGGCGCCACGGGCTTGGCGTTTTTGCCCGGATCGTTCCACGCCACCACGATGGCGACGCTGAGCACCACGATGGCTACGAGGAGCACCGCGCCGATGAGCACCTGGAGCACCAGCGAGCCCTTGCGTTGCGTCGGCAGGTCGACGCCCTGGGCCGCCTGAAGGCGCGGGATGGTGGCGGCGCCTCGCTGCCGCTTCTCGCGCTCGCGCTGCACCACTTGTTCCGTCGGCACGTTGGGAAGCATGCGCGTGGCCGGTCGAGCTGCTCGCTCCGGGAGCGGCGTATGCGCAGGGTCCGACCCCATGGCGAGGCGAACCGTCTTCTGTGCTCCCCGCGGGGCAGAGCGATCGCGAGGGTCTTGTTCCATGAGCGGCCGAACATCATACGCCAACGCGAAGGTGTCGTGGCAACCCGCGCAGACCTAGGCATAGCGACGCAGCGCGCCAAGACCGGTTCGTGCTATGCTGGCCGCGTATGCCGACCACTGCCTGACGCCGCCGCGGAGCTGCTGCGCTCTGCGGAATACGACCTGGATATAGGCCACACCCGCCTTCGCGCGGCGTGGCCCTGGTGCGTTTTTCGTCGCGGTGAGGTCTGGAATGAATTTGAAGTCGATCGGGTATCGACCGGTGGTCGAGGCGTCTTTTTGCGCCCTGGAGGCGGAGGATTGCGAGCCGGGTAGAGTGGCACGCGCCGCGGGCGATCGCGCCCTGGCGTGGACGGCGAGCGGGGAGCGTATGCTCCTCGTTCCGCGACGCTTGCGCGAAGGTCTCGTGGCCGGCGACTGGGTCGCCTGGCACGAGGGACGGGGAGCGGTGGAGCAGGTGCTCCCACGCTTCTCGTGCTTCGAGCGCAGGCGGCCCGGGCGGGCCGAACGAGCGCAGGTGGTGGCGGCCAACGTCGACGTCGCGGTGGTGGTCATGGCGCTCGACGGCGACTTCAGCGTCCGACGCCTGTCGCGCTACCTGGCGCTGGCCCACGGTCATCAGGTCGAGCCGTGCGTTCTGCTCACCAAGGCCGCGCTGGCAGCGGACGTCGAAGCGCGCGTGCGCGAGGCGCGAATTGCCGCGCGGTCGGTGCCGGTGCATGCGGTCGACGTGGTGGCCGGCATCGGTCTCGACGCGGTCTCGGCGCTCGTCGAGGAGGGGCGAACGCTGGCACTCCTCGGATCGTCCGGCGTGGGCAAATCCACGCTGGTGAATCACTGGCTCGGCGTGGGCGAGCATCTCGTTCGCACCGCCGAGACCCGCGCCAGCGACGGTACCGGCAGGCACACCACCACGCATCGCGAGCTCCACCGACTCCCCGGAGGAGGACTGGTGCTCGATACGCCGGGCATGCGTGAGGTGGGTCTGGTGGGCGGCGACGACGGCGTCGAACGAACCTTCGACGACATCGCAGAGGTCGCACGCGGATGCCGCTTTCGCGACTGCCTTCACCAGGGAGAGCCGGGCTGCGCGGTGGCCCGAGCGATCCAAGGCGGGGCGCTCGACGCCGAGCGGGTGGCCGAGGCGCAAGGCCTCGGACGGGAACGCACGCGGGCGGAACGGCGGGCCTGGGAGCGCGACCTGAAGACGAAGAGTCGACAGGCCTCCCGCGCGCTTCGCGAAGTGCTCGCGCGCAAAGGACGCACCTGATTGGGCCTTTGGGAATAGACTGCAGCGTGCGCGGGGCTCGGTGCTCCGCGCACGCTGCATGAAGCCTCATCGACCCCAGGAGACGCGCAAGTCGCGCACGGTGGCCCAGGTGCGGATGCATCTGAAGGGCACCCTCGGTTGGCTCGAGGGGTACCCGGCAGAGCGGTCCGCATCGGGCGCGCTTCGCTGGGTCGTCCCGGCTCCTTCCTCGGCCGAGCACCGGGAGGTGGATCGGGCGCTCGTGGCGCGCAGCGTGCGCACCGTGAAGGAGCTCGCGTCCGACTTCCCCGATGCCTTGCCCGAGGTGGTGGGAGACGTGAAGGCGTTCGTCGCCGGCGCCGAGCGCGTCACCCGCTGGGCAGCGGTGGCGATCCGCGACGGCGTGCCTCAAGCGTCGCTCTTCGATCTCGAACCAGCCTACGGGCGCGCGGCCGGTGCGATGGCGCGCGATCTGATGGCGCGCTTCCCGGTGCTTCGTTCCACGGTGGTCGCGCTCTCGTTTCGCGGGCTCGTGCATCCGCGCGACGCCGTGGCTTCACTCGCGCATCTCGCGGCCCGTGGCGATGCTTTCGCCAGGGCGACGCCCCACGTCCGGGACACGCCGCCCGAGCGCCTGTGGCTCGAGCTCGACGCGGTTCGCCGCAATCATCCCACGGCAGTGACCCGCGGGCTGGAGCGGGTGCTGCTCGATCCGCGGACCCACGATGCCGCGGTTCGCGAAGGCGGCGCCCAGGCACGCGCGCTCCACAAGGCGTTGCAGCGTCTGGCCAAGGGAAAGACCGCCACCTTGCCGAGCGTGGCCCCACCCGCGAACACCAGCTTCGGCCACGCGCTCGCGAAGTGGATGCCGGCGCTCGGGGCAATGGACGGGGCAGCGCAGAAGCGAGCCCTCGCGCTCTTCGACCTGCTAGGTCCCCTCGAAACCGTGGAGCGCTGGCACACGTTCTGGGAGACGCTGCAGCTCCTCGCGGGCCGCGCCTCGGCCTTGCAGCGGGCCATGAACGCCGCGCAGCGCGCCGGCACCGCAGCGCCCCGCGGCATCGGCGAGCTCGAGCGCAAGACCGCCGCGCTGCTGGCGACGCTGCCTCCGGACGAGAACCCGGCGCGCCTGCTGGAGGCGATCTCCGCGCTGAGCCGACCCGAATCGCGTGCGGTGTACACGGAAGCAGTGGCGACGCTGGCGATGGTCCCGCCGCTCCTCGGCGGTCGCCCGCTCCGGGCGGAGCTGCTCGTCGACTGGAGCACCGATCGCTACGGGAGCGACTGGCCGAAGCTGCTCCGCGGCTTCGTCTCCGGCCTCCGCACCCTGCTCGAGCACGCGGAGGACCCAGCACCGCTCCTGCATCCGTTCGTGGTGGCGGCGCGCCGGGGCCTGTATTCGAGCCTCACCAGCAGCATCGCCCACGAGCTCCTTACCCCGGCCATGCGCGCGCGGTTCTTCGCGGTGTGGGCGGCGCGCGCACGGGCCGACCTTCCTCCCTGGAGCGATGAGCTGGCCCTGCTCTTGGCGCGCACCGTCCCCCACGCGCCCGACGCGGAGGCCGCTGCCGCGTGGCTCGACCACCTGGCCAAGGCCGAAGGGTACGTCTCGAGCGAGCTCATCGCGTTCGCTTCCACCCTCGCAGACGGCGATGGCGGCACCTTCGGCACGCTGGTGGACCTCGCCAGGAAGACGCGCTTCGACCACCGCGACACGTTGGGTTTCGAGCGCTGGATGAAGGGCGCGGAGCGGGTGGCGCTGGTTCGACAAGCGCTCCTCGACGGCCACGTCTCGCTGCTCGAGACGGCGTTCTCGCACATGGATACGCTGGCCAACGCGGATAGGCCGGTGCCCGACCCCTTCGCCCCCCGCGAGCCCATGCCGACGACCGCATCGCTCCGGGAGTACCCGCCGGAGCTTCGCCCGGCGCTCGGTCGGCTCGCTGCCCTCGTCGCCGATCCCGATGCCACCATCGCGCGACTTCTCGGCCCGGCCTTCCGCTCGCGCGGCGAGCTGGAGCGCGAGCTTCGGGCCATCCACACCAAGCGGGCGACCGCGGACACGGTGCCCCTCGCGCGGCGGGCCGCGGCGCTGGAGCGACAGCGCGACGCGATCCTGGCCGACCCCTCTCGCTCCACCTTGGCCGCGATGCGTGCGAGCTTCTCCGCCGACGTGGAGCGAGAGGGGTCGGCCAGGATC
>JABFRG010000713.1 GCA_013141295.1 Polyangiaceae bacterium | reverse complement strand
CTTCCCCACCCGCGCGCTGCAGGGCCTCCCGCACACCGCCGTCACCAGCATGCTCGCGGGCGCTGGCATGGCCGTGGCGCCCACCGCAGTGGTGGGCCGTGGGCTCGCGCCGCTCTACGTCGACCAACTTCTGCGGTTCACCGGAGAGCACGGCGGCAATGCGCCGGGCCGCTTGGCCGACCTCATCGCCACGCGCATCGAGCGCCTGGCCCCCGACGCACGTCGCGTTCTCCAGGCCATCAGCGTGTTCGGCGACGAGACGTCGTTCGACGTCATTCGCACCATCGTGGGTGAGCACGTGGAAGTGGAGCCGGCGCTGCGCTCCCTGGAGGCGGCGGGCTTCATCAGCCGCTTTGGATCGTACTGGTGCACCGCCCACCCGCTCATGCGCGAGGTGGTGCTGGCGACGATTCCGGTGGCGGTCCGCAAGACGCTGCACGACGCGGCGCTGGGCGCCGGAGAAGATCTGGGCATTCCCCTGGAAGCCCGGGCCATGCACGCCTTCTTCGCCCAGAACACCTTCGAAGCGCTGGTCCTGCTCGAGAAGGTGGCCGGGCGCGCCGCGCAGGTCGGCGACGTCAACGGGTCCATTCACGCGCTCCGGCGCGGCCTCGAGCTGGCGCGACGCGAGCTGTTCCGGGGGCAGATCGAAGAGCCCGAGCGCGCGGTCCTCATCTTCAGCCGGAAGCTGGGAGAGGCGCTGACGCAGCAGAAGCAGTTCACCGACGCCGAAGGCGTCCTGCGGGAAGCGCTCGATCTCGCATCGACCGCGCCGGGTCCGGAGCGCGCGCGCGTTCTCGGGGCGCTGGCGCAGGTTTCGCTGGGCCGCGACCGTAAGCAAGAGGCCACGCAGTTTCTCACCGAAGCACTCATCTGGGCCAACCGCTCCGGATCGCAGGAGCTGGTGTCGACGCTCGAAGCCATGCGCCGCGCCATCGTATGAAGGCAGCGGGGCGTATCTGGGCGCTCGCGCTCGTGGGTATCTACGCGTGCGGTTCCGACCCGCCACAGCCCAAGCGCGCCGGTATCGCCTTCGATGCCGACGGAACGCCCAACTGGCTGCCCGCGGTGGAGAAGGCCTGCGCTCGCGTGGCGAGCTGTTCCACCGCGCAGTGGGCGCCGGAGCTGCGGTCACCGGGCGCGTGCGTCGACTTCTGGCCCAAGGCGGTGCGGTCTACCGACGAGGCGCTTCGCACCTGCTTGCTCTCGGCGCGTGCGTGCGTCGACGTCGAGACATGCATTCGCGCGCAGAAGCCGGTGAAGGCCGTCGACTACTGCGCGGGTCATGCGGGGGTGTTCTCGGCGTGCGTGGACGATGCCTTCGTCACCTGCGCAGAGAAGCCGGAAGACACGACGTATGTAGACTGCAAGATTCTCGGCGGCACCTGCGGCGAGGGGCACGTATCCGGCGGCCTGCTGGTGCGAGGGTGTACCTCGCCCAAGCTCTGCCCGGCGAACGCGCCCGAGGCCCGCTGCGAGAGCGACCGAGAAGTGGTCAACTGCCGCGATGGCCTGGCCGAGCGCATCGAGTGCCCGATGGGATCGCGCTGCGAGGTTCGGAGCGAGGGCAGCGGGGAGCGGGTTGCTCGCTGTACGTTCGGTGAGGCGCTGCGCTGCCGTGGTCTGGATGCGGCGTACTGCAATCGAGATGCGCTGGTGGAGTGCCTGGGGCGGGGGTCGGACGGCGAGGTGCGCATCACCGATTGCGGGAAGGCGGGCCTTCGCTGCGTGGAGCACGGGAAGGCGGCCAGCTGCCGACTGGGCGTCCAGAACGACTGCGACGGCGAGGCGGCCCGCTGCGACGGCGATCTGCTCACCTTCTGTGCCGGCGGACGCAAACGCGCGGTATCCTGCCGGTCGCTCGGTTTTCCTCGGTGCGACCCTTCGGCGCACGGGCTGGAAGCCGCCTGCAGCCCCTGAGCAAACCATGGCCGCCACCAAGAAGACGAACCCCACGCCCTCCCCTCGCTCCGGAGGCGCGAGCCTCTCCCGTGTCGCCCGCAAAGCGACCCGGCGGCACGACCCCACTTCCGCGCGCAGCGAGAGCCATGCGAAGGGCGGCGGCGAGAGCGCCGACGTTCCTGCTGCGCCCAAGAGCTCGAGCAAGGTCGGCGAGCCCGAGATCCGCGTTCGCCGCATTCACCGGCGCGACCTGAACAAGGTCTGGGAGTTTCTCAAGCTCGTGTTCCGCGAGGTGAACCGCGAGACCGTGGAGTATCAGCGGCCGCGAACCAAGAAGCGGTTCCTCGAGGTCTACGAAGAGGAGGGCGTCGAGCAGCTGATCTTCGAAGCGGTTCAGGCCAAGCGCGCGGCCGTCGTGGGCTACGCCGAGTGCGCGTTCGAGGTCACAGGCAACGACAGCTGGATCAACGAGCGCTACTTCCGGAAGCATAAGATGCGGCCGCTCTTCGTGGAGGAGCTGGCGGTGCATCCGGACTATCAGGGGCGCGGGGTCGGGGGCTTCATGCTCGAGCAACTCGAGCACCTCGCCCGGCTGCGGGGGTTGACCCACCTCGTGCTCGAGGTGGCCGAGAACAACGACAATGCGCTGCGCTTCTATCGAAGCCGGAGCTTCATGAAGCTCGACGCGGCGATCTTCCTGGCCAAGCGTGTGGCGACGGACGAGGAGCTGCT
>JABFRG010000948.1 GCA_013141295.1 Polyangiaceae bacterium | reverse complement strand
TCGCGGCAGGGATCTTTCCCGACGGCTTGGCGGGCGGCGCCTTGCTCGGCGCCTTGGCCGGCTTCGAGGGCTTGGGAGCCTTCGGCGCGGGCTTCTTGGCTGCGGGGGCGGGTTTCTTCGTCGCAGGTTTTTTTGCAGCCAGTAAACGCACCATGGGCGCTCGCCTTCTAACAAGGAGTGCCCTCGGCGTCAATGTACGATGCGTGGAGCCTACAAACGCCGACGTTGCGTCACTTCGCCAAGATCTCGGAGATCTCCGCGTCGAGCGCGGCGTGAATGCCCTCGGCCAAAAGCGCAGGATCGTAGCCGACGTGGAGCCAGAGGGCGTCCTTGTCGATGCGCGTGGTGGCGCTCACCTTGGGCTTGTCGGCCCGGGCCAGCTTGCCCAAGTCGCTCTGGCTCACGACGTCGAAGGCCGCGCTGAGGCGTTTCTGCACCGCCTCGGCGTCGCGGTCCCAGCTCGTGGCTTCGGTGCCGGTGAAGACGAACGAGAACATCAGCGTGCCCTCCACCATGACCGCGCGCGCGCCGAAGGCGGTGGTGGCTGCGAGAATCCCGCCGGCCGCCTTGCTCCACTCGCCCTCGAAGGGGCCCGGCGCGAAGAAGCGGAGCGGCGCGTCGCCCAGGAGCTCGGCAACCCGGTCCAGCGGGCGCGTGTGGAGCGCAGGCTTGGTTCGCTTCAGCTTGCCCTGGGCGAAGGCCACGGCGGCGCGGACCGGCCCCAGGGTGCCCTCTTCGAGGAGCGCCGCGGACCTTCCCAGGGTGCACACCTGGGTGCGCACGCCGCGCAACATACCGAAGACGCGCACGATCCGGTCTTCGGCTACATCCGGCGCGTGGTCGATGGCGCGCGCGTCGACGGCGCTGGCCCGGCTGGTGAAGGCGCGCTCCACGGCGCCGGGGTCGAGGAGCCCGCGCACCCCGGACACGGTGACGCCCCCATAGGACGCCACCATCACTTCGTCCATCTCGCGCAGGTCGATGCCGCCGTTGCGCCCCTTGAAGTCGTCGAAGGCGCGCGCGGTGACGATGCGCGAAATGGCGCTCTCGAGGCCGGCTTCGCGCAGGTGCTTGGGCGCCGCGTCCACCAGCCACACCATGCCCGGCGCCTGGAGCAGCTCCGTGAGCGGGGAGAGATGGAGCGTGGTTTCTCGCACCTTGGGCGTGGCCACCACCGGGGCCGCGCCGCCGCACGCGAGCAGCAGCGCGGGGCCGCAGAGCAGGAACGCCCGCCGCTTCACGCGACGTGCACGCGCGCGAAGCGGCGATTCTTGGAGCCCACCCGGAGCAGGTACGACGTGCCCTTCTGGAGCTGGAACTGCCCGTCGGTGATGCGCGCCTGGTCCACCTCGACGCCGCCTTGCTCCACCAGTCGCTTGCCCTCGCCGCTCGACTTCACGAGACCCGCGAGCACCAGCGCCTTGGCGATCCACAAGGTGGGACCGTCGGTGGCGAAGGTGTGCTCGGCCACGTCGTCGGGGACCGCGTCCTTGGAGTAGACGTTCTTGAAGGCCGCCTCGGCAGCTTCCGCCGCGGCCGCGTCGTGCAGGCGCGTCACCAGCTCGCGGGCGAAGAGCGCCTTGATCTCCATGGGGTTCTTGCCCGCGGCCCGGTCGGCCTTGAGGGCCTCGAGCTCGGCGTTGCTGCGGGTGGAGAGCAGCTCGAAGTAGCGGAAGATGACGTCGTCGTCGATCTGCATCACCTTGCGGAAGATGTCGGTGGCGGGCTCGGTGAGGCCGATGTAGTTGCCGGCGCTCTTCGACATCTTCTTGCCGACGAGCTTGCCGTTTTCGATCTTGGCGTCGGTGCCTTCGAGGAGCGGGGTGGTGATGACGATCTGCGGGCGCTTGCCGTACTTCGGCATGATGTCGCGGCCCACCAGCAAGTTGAAGAGCTGGTCGGTGCCGCCGAGCTCCACGTCGTTCTCGAGGGCCACCGAGTCGTAGCCCTGGAGCAGCGGGTACAGGAACTCGTGCTGGAAGATGGGCTTCTGCTCGGCGTACCGCTTGGCGAAATCGTTGCGTTCGAGCATGCGCGACACGGTCATGCGGGCCATGAGCTCCACCATGCTCGCGGCGGTGAGCTTGTCGAGCCACTCGGAGTTGGTGCGGAGCTCGGTGCGGTCCTTGTCGAGGATCTTGAACGCCTGCTCGGTGTAGGTCTTGGCCGAAGCCTGAACGTCCTCGCGGGTGAGGCGAGGCCGCAGATCGTTCTGGCCGGTGGGATCGCCCACCATCGCGGTGAACTCCCCGACGAGGAGAATGGCGGTATGACCCAGGTCCTGGAACTGGCGCATCTTGGCCATGAGGACCGAGTGCCCTACGTGCAGGTCCGGACGCGTGGGATCGAAGCCAGCTTTGACCCGGAGGGGCTTACCCGACTTGTACGACTCGGTGAGTCGCTCCTCGAGCTCCGCTTTCACGTGAACGTCGACGACGCCCCGCAACAACAACGCCAGCTGATCTTGAACGGGAGGAAAGCTCATCGCCGGCCAAGCTACCAGATTCGCTTCGCTTCGAGGGGCCTCGCGGGCGTCTCGCGCTACTCGTCTTTGCCGTCGGCGCCGCCCACGATGGGGCCCACCGCGCGGCTCTGATCCACGAGAACCTTGAGCTCTTTGCCCACCTTGAAGAAGGGGAGGCGCTTGGCCGGCACCGGCTTCGGCTCACCGGTGCGCGGATTGCGCCCCGAGTAGGCCTCGTAGTGGCGCACGGAAAAGCTCCCGAAACCGCGGATCTCGATGCCCTCCCCCCGCTGGAGAGCCTCCGTCATCGTGTCGAAGACGCAATTGACGACCAACTCGGCTCTCGCTTTGGTGAGCGAGCTCCGAGTCGCGAGCGCGTCAATCAATTCACTCTTGGTCATCGCGTGCGCCTCTCCTCTCCTCCGCCTGCCGCGTTCCCGCCTCGGGCGATCCACTTGAGAATCTCTGGCTATTCGAACGAGTGCAACAGAAAAATCGCCCCCCTACTGCACGGCAAGTACGCACAGTCTCAGTGGATTTTGCTCGGCTGACGGTTTATTGGGCGCTGCCCGTGCCCGATGGCTCCGCCAGGAACGCATCGAGGTCGAGGGAGCCGGCGCGCACTTCGACCTCCACATCGAGCGGCGTGCTGCCCGAGGGAGGCATCGAACGCGCGGCCCAGGTGAGACATTTTGGGGCGCTCGGCGTGGGCTGATCGAAGTCCCAGGTGAGGGCGCTGGTGGGTGCGGCGCCCCGCGCGACCACGCGCATCGTGCCGGTGCCGAGGGCGCTCACCACCTGGGGGGTCAGGGTGCGCGCGACCGCCGAGCCGGGGAGCGTGAAGTGGACCCGACCGCGACCGGTACCCACCGCAGCGACGTGGAGCACCCGGCCGCTGCTGGCGCATCCGGGGGCCCACTCCGGTGTGGCCACCGCGCCATCCTGGCTCAGCACCGGAAAGCTCGACTCGCCCTCGAAGCGCACGGGACCGGTGAGCGCAGCCGGAACGTAGGGCACCAGGCGTCGATCGGCGGCAAGGCGGTACGTCGGGGGGCGGTGCAGCGCCTCGAAGAGCGCGCTGTCGTAGCCGTCGCCGCGGTAGCGCGCGATGCGGTGAAAGCGCTCGTCGGGATCGTAGGCCAGGTTCATGGCGTGGTCGGTCTCCACGAACACCAGCGCGTGGGAGGCCTGGATGGGCGCCAGATCCGCGTCGGCGAAGTACGGACGTCCGAGATCGCGATCGCGCAGCTGCCGATGGTCGAACGAAGCGTGGAGCGCGAAGGCCGAGAGTGAGAGCGCGAGCATCCACGAGGCCTTCCCTGTGAGGGAGCGCCGCGGGAGCACGATGGCGAGGCCCACCGCAAGAAGGACGTGCTCCGCCGGGAGCACGTCGGCGAGGAGCCGCGCGCCTCCGCCCGGGTAGTTGCCGTCGAAGTAGAAGGGCGCGTAGGCCAGCACCTGCGCCAGCACCGCGAGGGCCAACAGCCGCGCGCGGGCCTCTCGCAGCGATAGTGGCAGCAGCAAGAGGAGCGGACCGAAATTCGCTGCATCTTGCATGTGCATGAAGAGGCGGCGGCCGGTCACGCGCAGGGCGGCTAGCGCATCGTAGCCGTGTTCCAGGTTTGCGCGCACGAAGTCGCGGTGCTCGAAGGTGCAGCCGATGCCGTCGCCGAAGCCGTAGCGGAAGCAGCCGGGGGGGCCATCGGCCACCGCATAGTAGGCGCCTTGCGTCGACGTGAGATCGCCCGTCTGAAGCCGCTGCACCGCGACCAGGAGCAGCGCGAAGGGCGCGAGCGCCACCGCGAACGCCAGGAGCTTCTTGATGCGCCCGGAGCAGGTGACGAGCGCGAGGAGGCTCACCACGGCGATGCCGAGGAACGAACCGAAGCGTGTACACAGCACGCATCCTGCAGCGAGGCCGGCGAGCAGGGGATGGAAGGCGTCGTCCGAGCGCCGGGCGCGCAGGAGCGCCGTGAGCGCGACCGTGATGCACAGGGCGGAGAGGCCGTGGCTCATGGTGTCGGCGGTGTGATAGCGGAGCGCGCCGGACGCCAACGAGAAGAGCGCCGCGACGCGGCCGATGGCCTCTGCGTCGTCCCGATCGTGGGCGACCTCGCGGGCCAGCGCGAAGGTGGCCCACACCAGGGCGGCGGCGAGGAGCGGACCTACCCACATGGGCGCAGCCACCAGGAAGCCGAGCGCGAGCAGCGCCGGATACCCCGGTGGGAAGATGCCGGTGAGCGTGCCGGCGTCTTCTCGGTAGTAGAGGAAGCGCCCGCGCACGCTGGTGGACTCGGCGTCCACCGGCCACGCGACGTGCCCCTCCGAGAGGGCCCGCCCCTGGAGAAAGTAGCTGGTGGCGTCGATGATGCGCGGACCGCCCCGGAGGTACACCGCGACGTAGGCCGCCGAGGCGCCGAAAGCTGCCGCCCCTACCAGCGCCAGAAACACCCGTCGGTCCATCGAGACCAGCGCCCGGAGAACCTGCGGGAACGCCAGCAGCAACGCCAGGAGCACCGCGCCCCACGCGAAGAGGTCGAGGGGAGCGCCCCAGGAACCGATCGCTTTCGCCAGGAGCGAGGACACGATCGCATCGTTATCACGGACGCACGTCGCGCTGCCGAGCGAATCGGATGTGAGAGAAGCGCGCTACTGTGTAATGTACACGTGATAGTCGGTGAACATCCCGGGACCGTCGTTCTCGAGGGTCACGGTGATGCGTTCCCGGACCGCTGCGCCCGGAATGCGAAGCGGCCGCTCCACGAAGCCGCCCGCGGGCACGAACCGCGATCGCGTGACCTCCCTACCGTTCACCAGGACGCGCACGTTCGCCTCGTGCTCCGGGGCGCTCCGGACGATGAGGTGGGCGTCGCGGCCGGGCACCAGGTTGCGCAGCTCGAAGCGCTCGGCCTTGCCTTCCCATACCTCGCGCCCGCCGTCGAACATGTCCTTGTCGGGCTCGTTGGGGTCCGGGAGGATCTTCATGGTGGCGAAGCCGTTCTTCACCGGCGTCCAGCTGTAGAGGTGCGCGCGCTCCGAGACGAGATCGCCGGTGTCGAGGGTGTCTTTCACCTGGGTGGTGCCGGCCGGGAGACGCCGCAGCGCCTCGCCGGTTCCCAGGAGGTGCCAGTCGGCGCGGTACACCACGTGCTCGAAGTCGCCGCAGATGACGTTGCCCTCGATGGGAAAGCGGCGGACCACCTCGCTGGAGAACCAGGTCGGGAGGATGCCCCACCAGCTGGGAAAGATGGCGAGGAGCTCGGGGCGGTCGCGATCGGGCATGCGCTCGATGAGCTCGATGCTCGCGCCCAAGCCTTGCCCGAGGGCCCGCGCGAACGGCAGATCGTGGTAGCCGCCGAGCCCGATGAGATCGAGGCCGCGAAAGTCGGAGGCGTAGAGGATGGCGCCGGCGTCGCCCACCAGCACGCGGGGGGGAATCGCGCGCTGGGCTTCCGGGAGCGTACGGAGCCAGCGTCCGAGCGTCGTTTGCTGGTCGCGAATGTTCCGCGAGGCGCGCCCGAAGAACCACTTCTGGTCGCGCATCTTCGCCACCTGGTGATCGTAGGCGACGTAGAGGAGCGCGGCGGCGACGGCCGCGCGCCCGGGCCGGAACCTCACCACGACGGTGGCGGCGATGGCAGCACCGATGGCGACGAGCATGGATGTGTGGAGCGCCGGCTCGCTCCCGGGCGGTCGTCCGGCGACGCCCAGCATGTGGGCAAAGACGAAGCCCGCGAGTGCCGTGATCACGATGCCGAAGCGCGGGGCCCGGTGCAGGAGGGCGCCGGCACCGATGGCGGCGAGCAGGAGCAGCCACGCCACCGCCGGCATGGTGTAGCGCTCGTTCTGCCATCGCACCTGGCCGTTGAGCCCCACGATGAGCAGCCACGAGATCACCTGCGTCCACAGGAGAAGGGCGATGCGCCGGGTGCGCTTCGACGCCACCGCGAAGAAGGCCAGGAACGGAACGACGGGGCCGTAGATCGGCTCGTCGGCGAAGTGGTACTCGAGGTTCTTGAGGACGCTGTGCCGCAGGTTGGTGCAGAAGTCGTCCCAGCGCGCCTCGGACGTCAAGTAGGGGTTGTAGATTGCAAGCTTCACCAGGGCGCCGTTGGCGGTGGTCTCGCCGGTGAAGTGGTGGTTCATGAGCGCCTGAAGCACCAGGAGCACGACGCTGGGCAGCCCCACCCGCAAGAGCGTCGCCACCTGCCCGAGGCGGCCGCCGGACGGGGCATTCGCCGCCGCGAAGAAGCCGAAGCACGCGGTCGTGAGGGCCGCCTCCGGCCGCGTCACGCACATGAGCGCGCAGGCGAGCCCGAGGTGCCAAGCGGCGCGGCGATATCCTCGCGAGTCTCGGGCGCGCGTGCCCAGGTACGCGGTGAATGCGAGGCCCCACGTGAAGAGGAAGAACGCCACCTCCATGCCGCTCCACAGCGACCAGTCGAGGGCTCCCACGCCCAGCACCACCGGAGGCACGAGGTAGCTGGCTGCACGCGCGGCCAGGTTGGGCTTGTCGGGCCCGCGCTTGGGGACCTCCCCTTCGAGGGCTACGAGGAACGCCGCGCGCGAGACCAGGAGCAACGCGAAGACGCTGAGGCACGCCACCAGCGCCGCGAACACCATGAGTCGCTCGCCCTGGAATCCGAGGAGCCAGCCGAAGGCCAGCACGAACGGGTAGGTGAGGCTGGTATTGCCCGAAGAGACGCCGTTGCCGGGCGCCCACTCGAACGGGTGGCCCCGGGCCGCCTGCCGGGCGTAGTCGAAGTGGATGAAGACGTCGTCGAGGGGAGCGCTCCACTCGCCCTCGGTCTGCTTCAGCATGTATCCGTAGAACAATCGGGCCGAGGCGAGCGCCACGAAGCCGGCCCAGAGGGCATAGACCCAAGGGTCGAGCTTCTGCGCGAAAGGAGCCCAAGCTCGCAGCCTTCGGAGCACCTTTGGGCGTATACACCATCCGGTTTCGCAACGCTTTCGCCACGTTGACCATCGAAGGCCGGTCGAAACAGTCTTTTCCCAGGGCCCGTCAACGTTTATGGTCCGTTCCGTGTCCCACAGGCTCCTTGGCGTCGCTTCCGTTTCCACCGTCTTGACGGTGCTGCTCGCCGCCGCTTCCGCGGAGGCGCAGCCGACGCAGCCTCCGCCCGCGGCTCCTCCTCCGGTGGCTCCCGCCGCGCCCGTGCTCACGCCGCCAGTGCTCAAGAAGGACGACGGCGCGCAGTACCCGAAGCAAGCCCTCGACGCCAAGGTGCGCGCGCCGGTAACGGTGGTGCTCATCCTGGAGATCGACCCGACCGGCGCCGTCACCAAGGCCACGCCGGAGGCGCCCCAGGGCAACGGCTTCGACGAGAGCGCAGTGGACGCGGGCCGCAAGCTGGTGTTCGCGCCGGCCACCAAGAACGGCCAGCCGATCGCCGCGAAGATCAAGTACCGCATCGAGTTCCCGGTGCCGAAGGGCAAGCTCTCCGGGCGCGTGTTCTCGCGGGCCGACGACAAGCCGCTGGGGGGCGCCGCGGTGACGGTCACTGGCCCCGACGGACAAGCGCACGCGGCCACCACCGGCGCCGATGGCAACTGGGAAGTCGCGGACCTGCCGTTCGGGCGCTACGACATCGCGGTGCAGAAAGACGCGTTCGTCGCGTCCACCACCGCCGAAGAGGTGGAGCCGGCCGCGGAGACGCGCCTCACGCTGCGGCTCGAAGGGGTAGCGCCGGTGGCGCCGGTTGCCGACGCCGGGGCCCCGAAGCCCAAGGAAGAGGACATCGAAGAGGTGAACGTGCGGGGCGTGAAGCCGCCGCGCGAGGTGACGAAGCGCACCTTCGAGCAACGGGAGCTCTCGCGCATTCCGGGTACCAACGGCGACGCGCTCCGGGCCATCCAGAACTTCCCCGGTGTGGCGCGCCCCCCCGGCCTCGCAGGCTTGCTCATCGTGCGCGGCGCTGCGCCCAACGAGACCAACGTCTTCGTGGATGGCACGCTGATTCCGCTGGTGTACCACTTCGGCGGCCTCTCTTCGGTGATCCCCACCGAGATGCTCGAGAAGATCGACTTCTACCCGGGCAACTTCAGCTCGCAGTACGGCCGCGTCACGGGCGGCATCGTCGACGTGGGCGTGCGCGCCCCGAAGTCCGACAAGCTGCACGGCCTGGCGCAGGCGGACCTCATCGACACCCGGCTCATGGCCGAAGGCCCCATCCCGTTCCTGGGCAAGGGCTGGAGCTTCGCGGTGGCCGGGCGTCGCTCCTGGTTCGACACCTGGCTCAAACCGGTGCTCGACGCCGCCGGCGCGGGCGTCACCACGGCGCCCGTGTATTACGACTACCAGGCAATCGTGAACAAGGACTTCGACAAGAAGCAGTCGGTCCGCTTCATGTTCTTCGGGTCCGACGATCGGCTCGCTCTGCTCGTGAAGCGCCCCAACGCGTCGGAGCCCACCGCCAGCGGCAGCGCCAGCCTGGGCACGGCGTTCTACCGCTTCCAGGCCCGCTACAAGAACCGCATTTCCGACAACACCGAGGTTCGCGTGGTGGCGGCCGCCGGCAAGGACGCGGTGGAGTTCAACCTCGGCGACAACTACTTCAAGCTGAAGACCTATCCGGTATCGCTCCGGGCCGAGGTCTCGCAGAAGCTGGGCAAGGGCGTCACCATGAACGCCGGTATCGACTGGCTCTGGGCGCCCTACGACGTGTCGGTGCGCCTGCCGCCGCCACCGCGTCCTGGTGAGCCGCCGGGCGGACCGTTCTTGGCGCGGCCGCCGCTGGTGGTGGACGAGAGCGGCACCAGTTATAGGCCGGCGATCTACGACGAGGTGGAGCTCACGCCGTGGCCCGGTGGTCGCATCGTGAGCGGCGTGCGCGTCGACTACGCCAAGGACACGAAGAAGTGGGACGTGTCACCGCGCCTCGTGGTGCGCCAAGACATCACCCGTGGCTTCCCTCGCACGACCATCAAGGGCGGCGTCGGCGTGTTCCAGCAGCCGCCGCAGCCGCAAGAGACCAACGCGGTGTTCGGCGTGCCCGGGCTCTCCTCGAACCGCGCCATCCACTACAGCCTCGGCGTGGAGCGCGAGTTCACCAAGCAGTTCGAGGCATCCGTCGAAGGCTTCTACCGCGACCTCGACAACCTGGTCGTGCAGCGGGTGGGCAACACCGGCTTCGGCTACTCGTACGGCGTCGAAACCCTGCTCCGCTACAAGCCCGACGCGAAGTTCTTCGGCTTCATCGCCTACACGCTCTCGCGCAGCGTTCGTCAGGACTCGCCGTCGGATCCGCAGCGGCTCTTCCAGTTCGACCAGACGCACATCCTCACGGTGCTCGGCAGCTATCGCCTGGGCCGCGGTTGGGAAATCGGCGCGCGCTTCCGCCTCACCTCGGGCAGCCTCACCACGCCGCGCCAGTACGGTTTCTTCGACGAGAACGCCGGCGCCTACCTGCCCATCAGCTATCCCACCAACGGTGAGCGCCTCCCGGTGTTCCATCAGCTCGACGTGCGCGTCGATAAGACCTGGGAATTCAAGGCCTGGAAGCTTTCTGCCTACCTCGACCTCTTGAACTCCTACAATCAGGGGAACGTCGAAGGAATCTCCTACAATTACAACTCGACCTTGCGCACCAACGGTCAAAGCATTCCGATCATCCCCAGCATCGGCCTTCGGGGAGAGTTCTGATGAAACGCATTCTGCTCGCCTTCGCTGCCCTCGCTTCGGCCATTGCCTGTGGCAACACCGATTTCGATCCGCAGAACAAAGTGGACGGCGTCCGCATTCTCTCGTCGCGCGCCGACAAGCCCTACGCCAAGCCTGGCGACACGGTGAACCTCGAGCTGCTGGTGGCCGATGGTCGGGTGGAGAAGCCGCGGCCGGTGGTCACCGCGTGGATTCCCATTCCGTGCATCAATCCGCCGGAAGACCTGTACTACCTGTGCTTCACCGGTAGCAGTGGCAGCACCGGCTCGTCGTCCACCGGCGGTCAAGGGCCGCTGGGGCAGCTCCGGCCCGGCCAAGACGTCACCCGCTTCTTGCCACAGGGACCCACCTACTCGTTCAAGATGCCGGACAACGTCATCATCCCGCGAAAGTCGGGGGAGCCGTACGGTCTGGCGATCCTGTTCAACATCGTGTGCGCTGGGCGCATCCTCATCGACGAGGTGGACCCGAGCAAAGGCGTGCAGCAGGTGCCCATCTCGTGCGTCGACGAGTACGGCGAGAAGCTCCCGCCCACTCAGTACGTCATCGGCCTCACGCGCGTGTATGCCTACGCCAACCGCGTGAACAACAACCCGGTCATCGAAGGGCTCACGTTCCAGGGCGCGCCCATCGACCCCAAGGTGGGCATCACCGTCGACCGCTGCACCGCCAAGGACGTCGACAAGCTCCAGGACTGCCCGGAGCTCAAGGTCGACGTGCAGGTGCCGGCCACCAGCAACGAGCTCAACGAGGGCGAGAAGGACGTCGACGGCACGCCGCTCCGGGAGCTCGTCTGGGCGAGCTTCTTCGCCAGCACCGGCACCTTCGACGGTGACGCGCGGCTGCTCTACGACACCCGCACCGGCAAGGTGGGCGACACCGTCATTCGCTACCTGCCGCCGGCTATCCCCGGCGACGGCACGCTCTGGACGGTGGTGAAGGACAACCGTGGTGGCGCGGTGTGGACGGACTTCCCGGTTCACGTCAAGTAGCTGGCGTTCCGCGCGACCGTGCGGCACTCTCAGAGGGACGATGATCTCCTTCTCGCGAGCGCCCGCTCTTGCAGCGGCCGTGGCCGTGCTGGTGGCCGCGGTGGCCGCGTGCTCCTCGGACCCGCCGGCAGCGACGGTGCTCCAGCCGAGCGATCTCACGGCGCCGGAAGGGCTCCCGTTCGACGCGCAGCTCATCCTCGAGACCGACGAGGAGCTCCTCGACAAGGGCACCATCGGCAAGGACGGCATCGACGCCTTCTTCGAGAAGACGCCCTACGGGAGGCCTTCGTTCCTCGCGACATACTCTTCCAACGGCGTGCGCGCTTCCGACGCCATCGTGCGCGCGGCGCAGAAGTACGAGCTCAACCCGCTCATCTTCCTGGTGCGCCTGCAGGCGTCGCAAGGCCTGGTGGGCGAGCGCTATTACCCGAGCGACGCGAACCGCGTGGAGTACGTGTTCGGATGCGGGTGCAACGGGCGAGGCACCTGCGACGCCGAGTTCGCCGGCCTCGACAAGCAGCTCAACTGTTACGGCAGCGCCCTTCGCACGAGCCTCGACCAGATCCTGCGCGGCAATGGTCTCACCGACGGCGGGTGGGGGCCCGGTCAGCTCGGCCTCACGTACGACGGCACCAAGCTGACGCCGGGCAATGCCGCCACCGCTGCGATGTACCAGTACGAGCCCATCGTCGGAGAGAAGAAGGGCGGCACCTGGCTCGTGTGGAACCTGTGGCAACGCTACGCGCCGGTGATCGGCTACGCGCGCGGGGCTGCCGGTGACAACGGAACCATCGGGCAGAGCTGCGCGGGCGGCACCTGCGCCAAGCCCGAGTACCAGTGCCTCCTCGATGCGCCGGGTACGCTCTGCACGGTTCGCTGCCAGGGCTCGTGTCCCGACGGCTCCGACTGCGTCTTCTTCGGCGCGACGAGCTACTGCCTCGGTCGTTGCTCCACCGTCGGCCGCAACGAGGACTGCCGCGTGGGCTATGAATGCAAAGCGCAGCCCTCCACCGCGGCGCCCGCGGGCGCGAGCGCGAACGTCTGCGTGCCCCGCGCTACCTCCTCACCGTAGGTCGGGCGCGCGCGGAGGGAAGGTCTCTTCGAGGCGTCGGGCGACGGCCAGGAGCGAGCCTTCCTGGTACATGCGGCCGGCGAGCTGAACGCCGATGGGTAGGCCGTTGCGGTCGAGCCCCACCGGAAGCGAGAGCGCGGGTTGCCCCGATAGGTTGAAGGGCGCCGTGAAGCCTCCGAGCGGCGCGCAGCGATGGAACGCCGCCGGTCCGTCGTCGCCGCGGCCCAGCCCGATGGGCGGGGCGACCGTGCCCACGGTGGGGGAAAGCCAGATATCCGCGTCCCCGAACCAGCCGAGGATGGCTGCGGAGAGCTCGGCTTTCCGCGCCTCGGCGGCCTCGGTGGTGATTCGTCCGCCGGCCTCGCGCAGCCACGCGGCCACCGGCGCCAGCTTGCGCGACGAGACGATGATGCGCGACTCCGTCATGGTGTGCTGCCATACCGGCACGAACGTCTCCAGTGCGGCGTCGAACCACGGCGCTGCGCTCACGTCGTGGCCGAGCGATGCCAGCGCGTCGGCCACCCGTCCGACCGCGGCGGCGACGTCGGGATCGGTGGGGCCGAGACCATGCGAGAGCGAGACGCGCACCCGAAGTGGGCGCGAGGGACGCGCCCCGCGGTCATCGCTCAGCGTCGCGAACGAGGCCTCCGGGAGCGGCGCCCACGACGGCCGCCCGGCGGTGATGCCGGCGAGCGCGTCGAGGAGGTGGGCCGCGTCGAGCACCGATCGCGCCAGCGGGCCGTCGGTGTAAAGGATGGTGCGATCGGGCCGACCGAACGCGTTGGCCACGCGCCCCCGCGAGGGTTTGACGCCGACGATGCCGTTGAAGGCGGCGGGAATGCGAATCGACCCCTCGCGCCCACTTCGGGTGCGCGTCTCGCTCTCGCATGGTCTCGGCCCCACCGATCCCGACGTCGCCGCCGCGGTCGGACGGGTGGCCGACGCGCTGGCATCGCT
>JABFRG010000441.1 GCA_013141295.1 Polyangiaceae bacterium | reverse complement strand
GCGAAGAGCCGAGACTACCTCGGGCGCGGCGCGCGATCGAGGTGGTTCGATTTCACGGGGGCGGCGCGGTCACGTCGGTGCGCTCCTTCGGCACGTACGGAGGGGAGGCGCAGCGACAGGCATCGCATTTTCGGAGCGCATCGTAGCGGCACACCGGCGGCGTCAGGCATGGCGTCTCCGCCAGCGAGTCCGGGCAGCGCACGATGGCGGGCTGGCGCGCCGGTCCACAGGCAAGGATGCTCGCGAGGAGCACGAAGGCGAGCGCTCCACCAAAGCGGCGAGGGAAGCGACGAGAACGCCAGTAGGGCACCATGGCGCGCAGTCGAGCAACGCGCGTGCCCGAAGGAAAGCGCGCCGAATGGCGTGCTTGGTGGCCGCGTCGCGTGCAGGACTTGCGGCGGCGTGCATGCGCTTCGCGGTCGAACTGCGCGCGCTGCGGCGGGCTCCGTCACGGTATCGAATATGCATCCGTAGGGGGCACCATGACGCAGTACTCCCTTCGAGACGCGGTACGTGCGCCGGGGCTCATCAGCCTCTCGCGCCTGCCGCTGGGCGTTCTCTTCCTGTGCGTCCTCAAGGTGCCGGCGGCGGCTACCGGCGTGCTGGTGGCGGCGGGTGCCAGCGACATTCTCGATGGCTGGGTGGCCCGACGCTTTCACCTCACCACCCCGACCGGCGCGGTCCTCGATGCCATGATGGACAAGGCGTTCGTGCTGATGGTGGTGATCGCGCTCGTGCTCGGCCACTGGCTCACGCCTCTCGAGGCGGTGCTCCTGGGCATTCGCGACGTCGGGGAGCTGCCGCTGGTGCTTCGCGCGGCCGCGCAACATCGCATCTCGCAGGGGCCCGAGCGACGCGCCAACGTCCTGGGCAAATGCGCCACGTTGCTCCAGTTCGCCACACTGGTGGTGGTGCTCGTGCGTGGACCGCACCAGAATCTGTGGATCATCGCCACGGCCGTGGGGGGTCTCATCGCCGCCGCCAGCTACTGGCGCACGGAGCTCGGTCGCCAGGATCCGCCGCCCCGCGCCGGGTGAGCTTCGCTTCCAGAAAGCGTGCTAGGCCATGGGCATGAAGTGCACGGTCCTGGCAATCACCCTGGCGGCGTGCGGAGCCGCGGAAACGAGCGCCGCGCCGCCGGCGACTCCCGCGCCCGTGGCAAGCGCACCGACGGCCGCAACCGCCGATTCGCGCGCGGCCGAACCGAGCACGCCCGCAAAGCCCAAACCCGTGGATCCCGCGCTGGCGCCCTTCTTCGACGGCACCTGGAAGGTTCCCTCGGAGGCGCGCCTCGCCCCGGGCAACTGCAAGTCCGGCGACGCCGCGGAGTGCTTTCGGCTGGGCGCCACCTGGGAGACGTTCCGCATCACCGAGGGCAAGCCCGCAGCGCTGCGCCTCGAGGAGGCGGCGCGCTTCTACAACCTCGGCTGCAAGGCACTCGGGCGCGCACCCTGCGAACCGGCGGCGCGGGCCGACGCGAAGCGCGAGACGCTGGAGAAGGCCGACGGCAAGGTCCGCGCGAGCCTCACGTGCCAGATGGCCATCGACAACACGGGGCGCATGCAGGAGGCCATCGACGCTCGGCGCATCTTCCGCGACGACTGCCTGGCCAAGCTCGCTCCCGCCTGCGTGAAGACGCTGGAAGCGGTGACCGCCGTGGCGAGCACCTCGGGCGTTGCCGCGATGGTGGGCATGGGCTGCGGCGAAGAGCACTACTGCAAGGTCCTCGCATCGGAGAAGCTGGCCTACTGCGCGCTCTCCCGTGCGGACCGCAACAAGCCCGACAAAACCCGCGGACCGGTGGTCGATCTGCTGGTGGCGGCGCTGCTCCACGAGCTCGCCGAAGGCCCCGCGCTGGCGCCCAAGCTTCGCACCGGCGTCGACGCTTACTTCGCGGTAAAGTGAGCGCAGTGAAGGGTGAGGATCTCATCGCGGCGGTGCGTGCGCGACCCGGCATGTACGTCGGAGGAACGGATTCCTTTGGGCTTCACCATATGCTCTGGGAGCTGGTGGCGAACGTGCTCGATCTCGTCATCGCGGGCCGTGCCACCACCATCGACGTGGAGTTGCACAGCGACGACAGTGTCTCGGTACGCGACGACGGGCCCGGGATGTCGGTCGACCCCTCCTCTCCTGCGTTTCTGGAGAAAGTGTTCACCGAAGTCCACACGACGCCCACCGCGGACGGCCACGCGCCACACGTTCACATCGGGCGTGTCGGCCTGGGGCTCGCGCCCGTGTGCGCCCTCAGCGAGCGCGTGGAGGTCGACGTGTATCGCGAAGGCACGCACTATCGACAGCGCTTCGCGCAAGGCTACGGCACCTCGCCTTGCGAGATCGTCGGTGCGACGAGCGCGCACGGAACCACCGTGCATCTCTGGCCGGACCGCGGGATCTTCACTGCCACGTTCTCGTCCGGGCTCTTGGAGCGAAGGTTGAAGGAGCTCGCGTACCTGTGGCCCGGCCTCCGGACTCGGTTCACACGCGGGACCACCGAGCGGGGGCCGATTGCGAGTCTGGAGGGTCTCTTGCCGGGGGTGCCCGGTCCGCGCCTGCTGCAATGGGAACGTACGGGCAGCGCCGAGCGTGCGCGGGGAGAAGCCTGGAGCAGCTCCCGCATCGCGGTTCGCTGGAGCGAGAACCAATTCGCCGAGGGAGCGCAGATCCGAGGCTTCTGCAACCTGGAGGAGACCCGCTACGGCGGCACGCATCTCCTGGGCTTCCAGCGCGGGCTCGGCATGGCCCTCGGCGCGGTCGATCCTCGGGGCACGAGCGGGCGCGCGTGGAAGGCACGCTACCAGCGAATCGCCCCAGGCCTCGAGGCGGTGGTCGCGGTGATGCTGGTAGATCCCAGCTACGGGGAGCCTACCGGCGACCGACTCGATACGCCGGAGGCCACCCGCATGGTGGAGGAGACGGTCCGCGAGGGGCTCGCCACCGTGCTTCGCGACGACGAGACCTGGCGCGCGTTCTTCGCAAAACGCCTGGCCACCTGACGCCCGCCGCGGGTGTGCTAGAGACTCGCGCGTGCGATACGAAGGCAAGCTGTACCGGCCGCCGTCCGAGGCCGACGCGTACATCGTGCAGGCCACCATCGGGTGCTCCTGGAACAAGTGCACGTACTGCGACATGTACCGGGACAAAGAGTTCCGGGTACGCGATCTGGCAGAGACGCTGGAGGACATCGGCGCCGCCGGCCGCCGCTTCGGGCACCGCACCGAGAAGGTGTTCGTGGCCGACGGCGACGCCCTGGTGCTGCCGATGGACCACTGGCGCGCGATCCTCGGCGCCACCGCGCGCGCCTTCCCGAACCTGCGTCGCGTGTCGTGCTACGCCATGGCCAAGAACGTCCTCGGCAAGACGCCCGAACAACTGGCAGAGCTCCGGTCGCTCGGCCTGGCGATGCTCTACATGGGCCCGGAGTCCGGCGACGACGTGGTGCTCAAGCGCATCGCCAAGGGGCAGGACCACGCGGCTCACGTGGAGGCCGCAGCCCGGGCGCATGCGGCGGGAATGAAGCTCAGCGTCATCGCGCTCCTGGGCATCGGCGGCGATCGCCAGGAGGAGCACGCGCGCGCCACCGCCGACCTCGTGACGGCCATGAACCCGGCGTTCTTCTCGGCGCTGACGGTGACCGTGGTGGAGGGTACGCCGCTCGCCACGCTGCAAGCGCGTGGCAAGTTCGAGGTGCCCGAGGTGCCGTCGCTCCTCCGCGAGCTTCGGACCATGGTCGATCTCGCCCGCCCCACCGAGGCCGTGTTCCGCACCAACCACGCCTCCAACTATCTTCCGCTGGGCGGCGTGCTGCCGCACGATCGTGAGCGCATCGTCGCGATCATCGACGCCGCCCTCGCCGGCCAGGTGCGCCTGCGCAGCGAAGCGCACCGCGGCTTGTAGCGCACGCGCGGCGCGCAGAGTCATGGGTGGGTCGTCGTTCTGGCGCGACCGGTCATCAAGCGCCCAGGCGCTCGATGTGGTTTCTGTTTTGGAAGCGAACTGCGCCACGAAGAGCGTCGACGGCGTGCCTATGGTCGTCGACCGTGGCCTACCCCCTCGCCCGGTTTCTTCTCGACTCTCTCGCATTCCAAGATGACGGAGAAGATCCCGACGCCATCGAGGCCGCGATCCTCCGGGCGATGGAATCAGCGCGAGCACGCTGGGGCGACCTCGCCCTGGACGGCGCCACGTTCGCGCTACACCTCGGTCGGTGCGTGCGCGTCCCCGCGAAGCTGGTCGCCGAGCTTCCGCGCCTCGCCACCGACGATCTCTATCTCGTTGCCGCCTGCCTGAGCGGCGTCGAGGCGGCCTGGTCGATCCTGGAGCGTCGATACCTTGCACCACTGGAGCGCCGCATTGCGCGCTCGAGCGCGGCATCGGGAGTCGATACGTACGATCGCCTTCGACAGGACGTGCTCGGCGTAGGGCGAAGCTCCATCCTCGCGTCGTACGATGGACGGGCCCGCCTTTCGACGTGGCTATTCGGCGTTGCGCGACGGAAGGACCGCGAGACCCAGCGCAGCGAACGACGTTTCGTGGCCCTTCCCCAGTCGTCCGATGAGTCGGACGACGCTCGCGCGCCCGAAGACCTGGAGCTCGCACACCTCCGAAGACACTTCACGCGAGAGCTCAAAGACGCCATCGAGCAGGCCATCGCCTCGCTCGACGGGCCGGAGCGCACGCTGTTCCGCGAAAGCCTCGTCGAGGGAAAAAGCATCGATGCCCTGGGCGAGGCGCTGGGAACGCATCGGGCGACTGCGGCGCGGCGCCTCGCGAAGATTCGCGCGGAGGTGAAGGGCCACGTCTACGAACGGCTGCGCGCCCAGCTCGGCCTGAGCGGCGCAGAGCTCCGCGAGCTGCGCGGTCTCGTGGGCGAGGATCTGGAGCTCAGCGTGGGCCGGATTCCCTCGTGAAGAAAAAGTGCGACATCCACCTTGCTCATCCCACTCAGTGTGTAGCCGTTACCCAACTCGAAAGGACCCCCCGATGAATCGCTTCGCCTCCGTTTCCATGCTCGCTGCGTTTTCCCTCCTCGGCGCCTGCGCCGCAGACACGTCGGCCGACGATGTCGGAGAGGACGACGTCACCGGAACGGTCATCGGTACCAAGCTCGCCGGCGACTGGGAGGGAGACATCCAGCTCGGCGCCGGAAGCGTGGACCACTCGTTCCTTCTGGTCCAGCCGAGCGGCAAGGTGCAGGTGGTGGGGCTCGCCCGCGATAGCGTGTTGCCCGACAGCACCCAGGTGGCGGGAAAAGTCACGGGTCGCGTCAGTGCGGCGAACGTCGTCCTGAGTGGTGCGGCCGGCTCCTTCACCCTGGCGCTCCGCCCCGATGGCTCGCTCGCCGGCACCGCCAAGTTCGGCACCTCCAGCTTCCCCGTTTCGTTCGCGCGCGTTGCAGCGCCCACCTCACAGAGCGTGAAGATCGTGGCCCCGAACTGCTCGGGCCTCAAGTCGCTCATCCTGGGGCAGGACGCGACCGCCGAAGCAGCCGCCAACGCGAAGATCGATGCGCTGGTTGCCGCCAACTGCAAGACCATCACCACGACCACGCCCACCGAAACCGTCACCCGCAAGCCGTTCCTCCTGGTGAGCGCCGGCGCGCACACCAAGGACTTCCTGTCGGTCAAGGTCGTCGACGCCGACCCCGCGACGTTCGTCGGCCGGTCGCTCGGCGCGCACACGTACGACAAGACGGGCGCCGAGATCGACCTCTCGAAGTCGTTCGTCGCGACACAAGCGGCGTACGACAAGCTGCTCGCGGTCTACGTGGACGAGAACGCCTTCGCCTTCACCGGCGGTGAGGGCTCGACCGGGTCCGGCCGCGAAGGAGCTCTCGCCGCGGCACGCCGATCCATCACGTTCGCGAACGGCCGAATCTCCTTTGCGGGGATCCTCTTCAGCTACGCCGGTGCGCCGGCCGACGTGAACGGCTTCATGATCGACGACGCCAGCAACGGCACCGCGGGTTCTCTCCCGTTCAAGGCGGTCGCCTCGCTCGGCGTGCTCGATGCGCAGTCTCCGGTCGGCAAGTACGTGTCTGCCAACCCGCAAGCCGTTCGCTAGATCAGGCGGCCTCGACGAACCAGCCGTCGCCGAACTCGTGTGAGAAAACCGCGGCGCGCGCTCTCTTCCAGCGCGTGCCGCAAATCGTCCGCCGGGCGGAACGCCTCGAGGAGCCCGAAGTGGCTCACGCCCTCCTCGTGCACGCCGGTGTAGATGGCCGAGACCACGCGCAGGGGCGACTCCGCGCCTAGACGCAGGTCCGTCTCGAAGCGCCCGGCTTCGAGCTCCCCGCCGCCGCGGAGCGCGTTGCCCTCGAGGGCCCGCGCCACGGTGGTGCCGAGCGCGACGATGCGGCGGCCTTCGGTCCGCGCGAGGTTGACCGCAGCCACTGTCGCTAGCGGCAGCTCGTAGCGCTCGGCCAGGGGCAACGCCGCGTCGAGGCGCGCGTCGCCGGTGGAAGAGAGGCCCGCCGCGTGGGTGAGCGTCGCGATGGATACCCCCTTGGCGCGCAGGCGCCGGAGCGCCGGCAAGCTCGTCATGTACGAGGCCGAGGGCGCCTCCACCGCCCAGGGGCGCCCGGCAAGGGGCGTCTGCACGTCCCACAGATCCAGGGGGCGCTCGATGTATGCATACTGCACTGGATAACCTTCCGCGTAGGCCACCTGGATCGCGGGCGCGTCGAGCTCGACCGTGAGCAGCCGCAGGAACTGCGGATCCACGTGGGTCACGCGCGCAATGCTCGTGCGGAGCTCCAGGAGATCGCCCGGTCGCAGCACCGGCGGCGGAGGTCGGTCCTCGGTGCGCGTGTGGTAGTCCCCGGCGCCGAAGAGCAGCACCCGCGCCGTCCGGCCCTCCGGCGGCGAAACGAAGCGCAGCTCGAGGCGCGCCCCGCGAAAGCGCGCGAACAGGGATGCCGGAAGCGTGGCGGCGTCGTTCACCACCAGGAGATCGCCCGGGCTCAGGAAGTCTTCGAACGCGCGCTCCTCGTAGCCCGGCACACCGAGGATGCGCGGTCCGGCGGCACCCTCGGCCCGCGGCCCCGTGGCGGGGCTCACGCGTCCCCCAGGGCGATGCGACGACTTCCGGTGGCGGCCTTGGGCAGAACCTGCGCGACGATGGCCTCGGCCACCGCATCGGGCCGCGCCAGCGTGGCGGGATCGGCATCGGGAATCGCATCGCGATGCATGGCGGTGTCCATCTCGCCCGGGTCCACCGAGAGGAACCGCACCTCCGGCACCTCGGCGGCGAAGCTGCGCATCAGGTGGTCGGCCGCGGCCTTGCTGACGCCGTAGGCGCCCCATCCTGGGTACGCGCTGGTGGCGGCGTCGGACGAGAGGAACACCACCGTGGGGCTCGACTCCGGGCGCAGCGCCATGGAACCGAGGAGGGCCTTGGTGAGCCGGAAGGGGCCCAGCAAGTTGGTCTCCAGCACCGCCTGGAAGGCCTCGCAGGAGAGCGACGAGAGCTCGGGCATGGGCAATGGCCCCAAGGTCGATGCATTGTGCACCAACGTGTCGATGGGCCCGGCCAGCTCCTCGGCCATGGCCGCGATCCGGTGGATGTCTTCCTTGCTCCCGACGTCGAAAGCGATCCCGTGAACGTCGAGCCCCTCCTTGCGCAGCCCCGACACCGCCGCCTCCAGGCGCTTCGCGTCGCGCGCCACCACGACCACCTTCGCCTCGCGCTTGCCGAAGCTGCGCGCCAACGAAAGCCCCAGACCCTGACTTCCCCCGGTGATGAGCACTCGTTTCATGGTGCGTTCCTCCATGCACCCCATCATGGATCGTCCTGACCCAAAGAATGGCCAGCGTGACAAACCATGGGATCCAATTCACTCTATGGGCATGAGCGAAGGTGATCGCGCCCACGCGCTGGGCGAGAACGTGAAGAAGCTGCGAGAGACGCGCGGCCTCACCCAGCGGCAAATGGCCGCCATCGCCGGCCTGCCGCGGGCCACCTGGTCGCACCTGGAGTCGGGGAGCGCCAACCCTACCCTCTCGGTGCTCGATCGGGTGGCCACTGCCTTTCAGGTGACCCTGGAGGAGCTGGTGGCAACGCCGCGCGGCGACGCGCGCAGGTACCCCAAGGGATCGCTCCCGGTGAAGCTCCGCGGCGCCGCGATGATCCACAAGCTGCTCCCGGATCCGATTCCCGGCATGGACATCGATCGCTTCGAGCTACCCCCCGCGGTGCGCATGGCCGGCGTGCCGCACACGCCCGGCACCCGCGAGTACCTGGCGGTGGAGCAAGGCACCATCGTCCTCGTGGCCTCCGGCGAGCGCTTCGAGCTGAGCGCCGGGGACGTGGTCGCCTTTCGCGGCGATCAGCGCCACAGCTACGGCAACCCCGGCAAGGTGAAGGCCATCGCCTACTCGGTGGTCATCCTGGCGCGTTGAGGGCTCACGGGCAGCGGTCGGCCCAGGCGGCAACGGTGACGCGGATGCCTTCCGCAGCGCCCAGCGCGCGGCGATTGACGATCTCGGCGCAGGTGCCGCTCTTCTCCACCGTGGGCCAGTCGCCGCGGGTGATCTTGAACGACGTGTAGCCGCCGCGGGGTACGCGCAGGGTGCCGGTGGCCTCGTCGCCCACGCGCACCAGCGGCGCGTGCACCCAGCCGGCCCGAGAGCTGGCCACGTGAATCGGCGTGGTGGCGGGCGTTCCCGCGGGCACGGTCACGCGAATGGGAACGTCCACGTCGCCGTCGGCGTCGAGTTTGGGGTCAAATGCCACGTCGAGCGCGAAGGGGAACTTCCGGGGCAAGCTCACGACGACCGAGCGATCGTTCTTGTCCCAGGCGAAGGAGCCGGGCGAGACGCTCTCCACCGACGCCGCGCGCGTGAGCGCCTGGCCATCGACGGTGACCGCGCTGGGGTCGTGATCGACGCGGCGAAGGCGCACCACGAGCTCACGGTGCGGCGCCACGTACGTGCCCTCTTGGGCGCTGGCCTCGAAGTGGGCGCCGGTGGCGGTGCGCACCGTCGAGAAAGTGATGCGCGCGAGCGCAGCGGCGGTGGTGCCGTCGTCCTCCCGCAGCGTGAAGGCGCTCTTGGTGGGACCGGGAAACGCATCGAGATAGAGCGCCGCTCCGCGGGCCGAGGCCACGTTGGATACGACCTCCGTACGCACCACGATGGCGCCTTCCCGCGCGAACAGCGGCAACGCGTCCTTCGGCAGCGGATCCGGGGTGGCCGCGAGGGTGATGGTCTGGCCGCCCTCGTAGGCCGCGCCACTGTGCAGCTCGTACCAGCGGCCCTTGGGCAGGAGCACCGCGCGGGTGGCCTTGGCATCGAGGAGCGGCGCCGCCAGGAGCCACGGACCGAGCATCGCTTCGTCGGCCACCGCATGCGTGCTTTCGTCGTCCTGGAACTCGAACACCAGCGGACGCAGCACCGGGGCGCCGGTGCGGCTCGCTTCGTCGAACAGCGAGTAGAGATAGGGCATGAGCGCGTAGCGCTGGCGAATGAGCGCGCGCGTGGCCTCGAAGGTCTCGTCGCCGAAGGACCAGGGCTCCTGGCGCCTCGCGTCCTTCTCGGCGTGGGCGCGGAAGAACGGGGAAACTGCACCCATCGCCATCCACCGCGAGAAGAGCTCGGGGGTCGACTCTTCGCGGCCCGAGTATCCGCCCACGTCGCTGCCGGCGAAGGGAATGCCCGACATGCCCAGGTGCAGCAGCTGCGGCATGGTCATGCCCAGGGTGGTCCAGGTGCTCGGGGCGTCACCGGTCCACACCGCCGACCACTTCTGCTGGCCGGCGAAGGCCGCGCGGCTGAGCACGAACGGGCGCTCGGTGGCGCGGGCCGCCTGCATGCCCTCGTAGGTGGCCTTGGCCTCGAGGTAGCCGTAGGCGTTGTGCACCTCGGCCATGGTGGTCGGACGCCCGTCGCCGTCGGCCGCCAGCGTGTCGGGCACGGTGCCGGTGGTGAAGCTCGCCGGCTCGTTCATGTCGATCCACAGGCCGGACACGCCGCGCCGCGCGAGACCGCCCGCGAGGCCCGACCACCAGGTGCGGGTCTTCGCCGCGCTGAAGTCGGGGAACACCGCGGCGCCGGGCCACACCTCACCCTGAAACGGCGTGGTGGCGCCGGGAGCCTTGAGCAGATGATCGCCGCTCAGCGCGGCCTGGTACACGTCCCAGGCCGGGTCGACCTTGATGCCGGGATCGACGATGGTGCTCACGTGGAACCCCAGCGTCTGGAGCTCGCCGAGGAGCGCCTCCGGATCGCCGAAACGCGCCGGATCGAAGGTGAACGAGCGGAAGCCGTTCATGTGCTGGATGTCGAGAAACAGGCCGTCGGCGGGCACGCCGCGATCGCGCAACAGCCGAGCGAAGGCGATGATCTGCGGCGCCGAGCAGAACGGCCGCTCCGCCGGATTGCCTTCGCACGGTCCTTCCCACCGCGACTGGTGGAAGCCGAGGGCCCAGGGGGCCGGCATGGGCGGAAGGCCGGTGAGACGCGCGTAGCGGCGCAGCACCTCGCGGAGGCTGGGGCCGGCCACCAGGTACTGATCGATGGCGCCGCCCCGGGCGAAGATGCGCACCTTGGCGGGATCGCTGGCCGCGAGATCGAAGGTCTGCCGGTGGGTGTTGTCGGTGAAGACCCCATAGGCCGTCTTGCCCCGAAGCCCGGCGTAGAACGGGATCGACTCGTAGAGCGACTTGGCATCGGAACGAAAGCCGCCGGACGGCGCGTCGAAGGCGTCGGTGTTGTAGAGCTCCACCACCGAGCCGCGGATGTCGAGGCCGCTGCGCGCCCCGCTTGCCTGCGTCGCGGTGTGGAGGCCGAGCCCGTAGAACCGCTCCCCCGCCGGCGAGCCGTGGACGACACCCACGCCGTCGGCGTTGCGGAAGTAGCCGCCGGACGCGTCGTCGATCACGAGCGTGCCGGTCGCGAGATCCTTGGCCGAGAGGGCGCAGCTTCGGGGGGTGACGGCGATCTCGAGCGCCTCGGTGCAGACCACCGCGGCGGCGCCCCGGCGGCCCACCCGCAGCGCGGACGTGGAGGCCGGACGCTCCAGCGGCACCAGGGATCCCTTGGCGCCATCCCGCGGGGCGCTGGAGCCGTAGCGAAGGCGCACGAGCCCGTCATCCAGCACCGTGAGCACCAGCCCGGCCGCGTCGCCATCGCAGGTGGAGGCGACCGTGTGCGCAGACGGGTCCACCGTCACCCCCTCCGGAACGTCGCCCTCGGTGTCGCCACAGGTGGGCCCTGGCGCATCCGGGGGGCCGGCGTCGCGCCGGGGCGCGTTGCCTTCGAGGTCGATGCGCGGCTCGACGCTGCACCCGGAGAAGGCAGCGAGCGCGGCGAGCACGAGCGCCGACGAGGCGACGAGCACGGCTTGGGAGCGGGGGCGCATGGCGACGCTGTAACACGCGGGTTTGCGGCGGTCGAGGCGACCCACGCCGGTGCGGAATCGGGCTCACGCGAGGGAAGAACCCAACGGTTCACGCGTATGCTCGCCGCCAAAAGCATGACGCTGGTGCGGAACGACCCGGCCAAGTTCGCGAAAGCCAGTGGCGCTGCCTTCGGCACCGTCGTTGCACGATACACCGACATGGATGTCGACGAACGTGCATGGCTCGGGGACCCCGCGGCACAAACCCGGAAGAATCGCGTACCTGGTAGCGCGGCCGCATGCGCTGCCCGGGTCAACGGCGCGAGGCCATTCCCGGCCGCCGCCGCCAAGGTTTTGACGCTCACCGGAAGCGCCGACTTCGACGTGCACGCGGTCATCGCCGCCATCGAGAGCGACGCGGCGCTGGCCTCCCGGGTGCTCCGTCTCATCAACATGGTCGCCTTCGGTCTGCGGAGCCGGTGCAGCTCGATTCGCCACGCCGTGGTGCTGCTGGGCTCGGTGGGCGTCCGCGAGGCGGTCATCGCCGGGTCGGTGCTCAACATGTTCCCGGGCGGGCGCTCCGATGTGTTCACGAAGCTCCAGGAGCACGCCATGAACGCGGGCGTCTTGGCGCGGCACCTGGCTCCGGAGTGGAAGCTCCCGGCCGACGAGATGTTCACCGCGGCCTTCTTGCACGACATCGGCAAGTGGTTCCTGCTGGAGGAGGAGCCGGAGTACGCAGGGGTCCTGGCGGAGCACGGGCACAAACCCGAGGGCACGCTCGACGAAGAGCACGGCCGCTTCGGCTTCGACCACGCGGAGCTGGCGGAGCACCTGCTCGAGGCCTGGAAGCTGCCAGCACCGGTGCCGCGCACGGTCGGGCTGCATCACGACCCGGCGGAAGGCTACTCGCAACAGGGCGGGCTCGCGGTGCGCGTGGCGCTCTTGCGACTGGCCAACCGCCTGGCCCACGACATCATGAGCGGCGTCGAGCCGGACTTCGACGAGATGGCCAAGGTGGAGCCGGCGACCTACCTGGGGCTCTCGGCCCAGGCTCTCCGCGACCGCTATCCGGCGCTGGTGGCGCGAATCCAGGCCGACGAGCAGTCCACTACACCGCCCCAAGCCTTGAGCGCGGGCCCCGCGTCCATGGCGCCCGCGGAAGAAGACGTATGCGCCTTCTGCGACAACGCCGCGTTCGGTGTACATTGCACCAAGTGCGACATCCTCCTGTGCCAGGGGCACCGGGTGGGTCGCGGCACGCCGGTCTGCGAGCGATGCGAGGACCTCTTCCGTCACGAGCTCGCCGAGCATCGGGTCCTCGATGTACCGATGTCCCTCATCGTCATCGGCGCGGCCCTGGGCTTCGCGCTGCTGGCCGCCGCCGCCCGTGGCTACGCCTGGGGCGCGCTCCCCTTCGCGCTGGGCCTCTTCGGCTGGGCGGTGCACAACATGCGCCGGCGACTCCAGCTCCGGCGGTCCTTCCTGAGCGCCACGCGCACCACGACCGCCCCCACGCCGTCGCTCTATCCGCCGCGTCCTTCGAACGCCCCCGGCGCCTGACGTCGAAGGAGCAAGCGGGCTACCTCGGAGAAACCCGGGTCGTCCCGAGTCTTCACGCGCCGAGCGCGCCAGCATATCGAAGCGAGGGACCCCCTCTGCCAGTTCGTCGCAGATCCGAGGGGCCCCCTCGCTGCGCTTCGGGGTGACCGCGAAAGGGAACGGATTGGTCCGCCGGCCTGTTGAACGAAGCCGCTGCGCGGCGGTGGTTTCGGCATGCGCCAGGTCCCAGCACGAATGAGCGCCATGCGGTCTCCTTGTCTCAGCGACGCCCGTTCGCGGCGCCGCTGAGGAGGCAG
>JABFRG010000485.1 GCA_013141295.1 Polyangiaceae bacterium | reverse complement strand
GTACCACACCAGTACCACCAAAATGGGGCGTACGACCCACGGGACCAGGCAAGGTACTGGGCTGGTGTGGTACCGCCCGCGACCTTCGCACGACCAGCCCGGTTGAGATCAGGGAACGGGGCCGCGCTGGGTGGGGAGGGGGGGGATCTCGCCCCTCCAGCCAAAAAGTGGCCAAGTCGGTACCGCACCAGTACCGTGCCGAACCAGTACCGCACCGACACCACACCGGCGCGGTACCACACCGGCACCACTTCGGTGTCGTACCGATGTGGTACCTGGAGAGCCACCATGATCGTTCTAATCGGAGGAGAGAAGGGCGGCACGGGTAAATCGACCCTGGCCACGAACCTTTGCGCCTACCTTGCGGCTGCGGGACAGGATGTCTTGCTGCTCGACGCCGATCGACAGAGCACGTCAGCAAATTGGGCGGCCGAGCGGGGCCGACATCCTGAACTCGCGGCGGTCCACTGCGTTCAACGATACGGCAACCTCTTTAAGACGGTTCAAGACCTCCGAACTCGATACGCGCACATCGTCATCGACGCCGGCGGCCGAGACTCTGAGGAGTTGCGCTCTGCAATGGTACTAGCAGACAAGCTCTACTCACCTGCGAAAGCCAGCCAGTCCGACTTGTGGACAGTGGATCATCTAGCACGCTTGGTTGAACTCGCGCATGGCTTCAACCCGCGCCTTGAAGCGCGCGTGTTGATCTCGATGGCGCCAACGAACCCTCGTATCAACGAGGAACACGACGCTGTGGAGATGCTCGCCGAATTCGCCGAGCGCCTTCTACCTTCTCGCAACGTGACGAGAGAGCGTAAAGCGTACCGCGATGCGATGGGGCAGGGCAAAGGCGTCATCGAAATGAACGACAACAAGGCCATCAACGAGATCGCACTGATCGCCAAGGAGATCTACGGTGAAATTCAAATCGAAACCCGAAGCGCTGCGGGCGCTGCCTGATTTGCCTGACCCGGCAGACGTGGCGCGCTTCGCCGCCGGTGCAGGAACACGCACCGTCGAACCCGCTGCTCTACCCGAGATGACGGTCGTGCCTTCCGTCCCACCGTGGGAGAAACTAGACAAGGACGCCAAGCCGCTCTCGGGCCTCAACCTTCGATTGAACGCGTACGAGCACGAACTCCTCAAATTTCTGGCCGAGTCTGATGACCGCTCGATCCAGCAGACCATCAAGCGCCTTTTGATCCCAGCCGCCGAGTCGGCAGCTGCCGCTATCCGAGGCGATAGCTCGTCGTAGTCGAGTGCCCTTGCCCCGATTGTCGGCGTCAGCTAGTAGACGCGCATCCGCCCGCTCGGCCACTCGCCGTTCCACCCGCACGGGAAGTGGCCGGCGTGGAACCACGCGAGCTGCTCACGGAAGTACGTGCACCCGGCTTCGGGCGAGGCGATGATCTCGGCGAGCAGCATCGAGACGAACTCGTAGAGGTTCTCAAACAGGAGATCCTGCCGCTCTTGCGTCAGCGTTCTGGGGATCCAGCCGTCCAGCGCGGTGTACTTCTTTGCATCCTCGCGCGCCTTCTGCCACCAGGCCTCCCGCTCGGGGAAGCGCGCGAGCACCTCGTCGACGCGCTCGCAAGGTGCTTCGAGGACCCCGTTCGCGTTGTAGCGGCGATCCTGGCCGAAGATCGTCAACGCCTCATCCCAGGAACGGACGACCGTGACGCTGGCGTCGCCGGCGTGCTCGCCGATGCGCTCAAGCCACGGCTCGCCCGCATGCTCAAGCCACTCCGTCTTGTCGAGGACCGCGAGCGCGCTGGCCACCGCTTGGCTCTGAGGCCCGTATTCTTTGTCGACGTTGCGGAAGCGTCGGGAAAGAAGGTCCGTCCAGGGCGTCTGTATCGCCGGCATCATTCAATGGCTCCGCACTTGAAGGTTGTCCGGCAGGCTGTATCGCCCGCGAGGCGTGTCGCCGGGCCACTTCTCGCTGTGGCTCGGGTTCAGCTCCTGGTCGGCCCATCGGTTCAGCTTCTCGAGGAACTCCTGGTAGGAGCTGGACTCGCGAACCATAGCACGGAGGTGCTCGTGGAACGCGCCCGATCCCGTCGAGCCGTGGCGGAACCGTTTGCCGATCGTCGCCTTCGTGAAGGTGCGGCCCTCGAGTATCGTTCGCATCGAAACGCCCCACCTCTTGAACTGGCGCGCCTCGGCGACCATCAACCACTCGTGGCGGCTGCCGGGATGCCGGATGTTCTCGGCGATGATCTCGCGGGCGCCGCGAGCGCCCTTCGCGCCCCTGTCCGCGAGCAGCCGGTCGAGCTCGGCGAGCGAGAGGCTATCGAACCATTCGATGAAGGCGTCGCCCGGCGGCGGGATGTGCTTCGCGAGGTCGGTCCGCTTCTCGGATGGCGCGAGGTCCGGTTCGTGGCCCTCACCGTCTTTCGGGTTCGGACGGTCACGGCCATCAGCAGCACGCCGCTCGCGCCGCTCGCGCGACCTCGCCTCTCCGACCTCGCTCTCACGGAGCCCGTCGACGTCCGGCCCTTCGCCGAGCGCAGCCTTCTCCTTGTCGCTGAGGCGGAGCGCGTCGGCGCCGGCGATGCCGGGTCCTCCGAGGCCCGGCCCGATCGCCGCTACAACGCGAACGGGGTCCTCGAAGCACCTTGCGAGCGCGTCGACGAGGTGCTCGCG
>JABFRG010000072.1 GCA_013141295.1 Polyangiaceae bacterium | reverse complement strand
CTCTGCGACTTCGCCGGCGCCGTTCAGCAGGTGCCCGCAGAGCCCGGCCCATCCGCCTTTCGCGGGGTCATGGACCTGGCCCTCGCCAGCTCCCGCAGCATGCCCGACTACGACGCCGCGGCGCGCTCCTTCGCGGGCGCGAGCGATGCCGTGCTGGCGGAGGCCGAAGCGCTCTGCCCCACGCGCGTCCCCCTGCGGGAGCTGCGCCAGTTCGTGGTCGACAAGGCTCGGGAGATGGGCGCGTAAGGTGCGCCGGTTCGAGCCCGTTCTCCGGCTCGGCGGGAGCGGTGACGAGCTCGCGCTTACCGGCGCAAACCGAGCGTCACACCGTAACGATGTTCCGGTCGAGCGTAACAGTCGACCCCGGAACGTTACGCCGAGTGTGACGCTCGGCGCCGTGACGATCCGCGTAAGTTATTGATTTCTTTGATCCGACTGCTCCATCGCGCCGCTGGCACGGCGGGTGCTCAAGGGGAATCCGTCGCAGGTGAGACGGCGACCCTTTGAGGAGGCAGTGATGAGCGTTCGTGAAAGTGGATTCTTCGAGGCAGGGACGGTTTCGGAAGCAGCGGAGGAGCGCAATGCCGCTGAAGTGGAGCTGGTCTCGGGCCTCTTGAAGAGCGAGGCCCGCGCCTGGCGGACCTTCCGCGAGCGCTACGATCGGCTCATTCACCGCTGCATCGCCAAGGTGGTTCGCCGCTTCTCCCGCATCGTTTCCGACGACGACGTCCAGGAGATCTACTCCAACGTCTACGTGCTCCTGCTCGCCAACGACATGGTGAAGCTCCGCTCCTGGAGCCCGGCGCTCGGCAGCCGCCTCTCGACCTGGCTCGGCATGATCACGATTCACGCCGCCTACGACTACCTTCGTCAGCGCCGCCGGGAGCCCAAGAAGGAGGACCTCTCGTTCGCCTTCGACCTCGCGTCGAACCTGCCGGACCCGTACGAGACCGCGGCGCTCGCCCAGCGCGCCAACATCACGGCCCGCACCCTGGAAGCCTTCAGCGAGCGCGACCGCACCTTCGCCACCCTGTACTTCGGCGAAGGCATGACCCCCGACGAGATCGCCGAGCGCATGAACATCAGCGTGAAGACGGTCTACACCAAGAAGCACAAGATCCAGGCCCGCCTCGAGTCCGTGCTCGCCGCCGAAGCCCAGGCCGCCTGATCCCCGAACGCACACCGTAACACCTCGCCGTCTCCCGACGCCCCGGTGGTCCGCGCTTCCCGCGGATCACTCGGGGCGCCTTCGTTTCCCAGCGGCACCGGTTGCATGGCGTCGAAACCTCCAGTAATCACAGAGTCGATGGTCCGCACCCACGCCGCGCTGCTCCTTGGCCTCATCGCATCGGTCGCCTGCAGCGGTGGCGGTGGCGATCCGCCCCGCGACATCGGCGCGCCGACCCCCCTCGGACAGGGCCTGCGAATCCGCGCCGTCAGCAACCCCGACGCCGACACCAAGGCCGCCAACAACACCGTGGTCTCGGTCTCCGGCGCCAGCATCGTCCACGTCGACAACTACGACGAGACCGGCGACGGCAAGAGCCGGGGCACCATCTACATCCAGGACCTCGACTCCCAGTCGCTGCCCGACAAGGACCGCGCGTACTCGGGGATCTCGCTCTTCTCGCCCACCTTCGTCCCCTCGGATCTGAAGGTCGCGCCCGGCGACGTCCTCGACTTCAACGGGCCGTACCAGGAGAACGCCAGCATCGGCACCGCGGTGTTCCCCACCGGGCAGCTGCTGGTGCAGCTCGCGCGACCGGTGGGTACGTTCCGCTTCGAGGCGCGTCCGCTCGCCCCCACCGTCATCGACGTGAACGATCTCCTCGACTACAAGAAGGGTCGGCGCTGGGTCGGCATGCTGGTGCAGGTGAAGGACGTGGAGATGCTAGGCGAGCCGTTCGCCAGCAAAGGCCGCCTCACCAACGTCATCGCCGGCGACGCCAACGACCGCAACGCGCCGGTGGTATCCAACGAGCTCATGCCGCTCACCGCCGCTACCATCCCCCTGGGTCGCAAGTTCAAGACCCTCACCGGCATTTGCACCTACTTCTTCAACCTGAAGATCGCGCCGCGTTCGCCCGAGGACCTCGTCCCCGCTCCGTGAGGTGCGCGCGAGCCTTTCTGGGCCTCGGCCTGCTGACGGCTGGCGTCGCGTGCGGTGGCCCCGCACGCGGACCGCAAGACGCCCTGACCGCGCGACGCGGTAGCCCCGAAGAGCCGGCCTTCGTGGCGGTCACCCGCGAGGGCGATCCGCAGGGCACCGTGGCCGTGGCGATGGCGCTGTCCACCGTCGATCCGAGAGCCCCGGTGGCCCTGGCCGCCGTGTTCGAGGCGCGCCTCGGTGGGGCTGCCCGCAGCGTGCTCGCCACCCCCGCTCGCGGCGCTCTCCGCATCGTGGCGCCGTCGGCGAGCATGGACGAAGTGCGCGCGGCGCTCACCACCCCCATCTCGGCGGCGGATCGCGTGGTCGCCGAGGCCAAGCTGCGGGCCTTTCCGGGGGCGCGTCCGCCGGAAACAGTGGCCACCTGCACCGGCGTCGCCCGAGGTCTCGCCGCCCGCGACATCACCGAGCCCGAGCTCGAGACCCTGCGCAAGGACGCCGTCATCGGCGGTCACCTTGCGTTCGGCGTGGTGGGCTCGGTGATGT
>JABFRG010001118.1 GCA_013141295.1 Polyangiaceae bacterium | reverse complement strand
TCCCATGCTGAGATGATCTGTTCCAGCCTCTCGTCCGGCGGATATTCGACCGCCACCTTGAAACCCGGATGGAGCTCAAGCGAACCGCGGGCTCGTGGCTCCGCCGAGCGGGAGCCCAACCCGATTGATCTTCGCTTGACGATGACCGCGACTACTCCGATCACGATTCCAAAGAGGATGGCAACGAGAGACGGGGAGAGCACAGGCGCACCCTGCCATGAATGGGGTCAGCCTGTCTCGTTCCCGTGACTATGGGGATTCTTCGCCTTCGACGCGGGGGTCGATTGGCTTGCCCAGCTGGATGCCGTTCTCATCGGTCGTCTCGAGGACCATGGTGGCAGGCGGTACCCACGTGACGACGACCGACCGACCCTCGCAGCCGTCGCGCGTAGCCACGAGCGCCTGATGGAAGTCCTTGGGCGGTGCGTCTCCCCGCTTCCGCCAGTCAAGGGTGAGGAATGGCGTCCACTCCTTGTCGAAGGCGAGCAGAATGCGCTCGAACGTGGCTTTCACCTCGGCGGGGGGCGTCGGCACGCCGCATGCCGCTGCGACCTGGGCGCCCAGACCGGCGAGCGCCGCTGCTGCGTCGTTCAACGTGGCAGAGAGGGTGGGCTCTTCGGTGACCGACGCCGCCGCCGGCGGGACGGACCCAATGCGCTCGGTGTCGCTCCACTTGCCGAGGCCAATCATGGTTGGCAAGTGCTTGCGCGCACCCAGTGCAACATACATACATTGAATGTCGACGAGCGGCGCCCCAAGCTGCTTGGCGACCGCCTCAGCGCGCGCCATCGTGGCCAGAAGCTCCGCGTCCAAGAACGCGAGGTCGGTCGCGTTCCTGGGAAGCGCGTCGAGCGCGGCCGTAGCTTTCCCAAGCAGTGACTTGATCTCTACGCCCGCTCGCTTGCACGGGTCCTCACCCATCCCCGCCTCCAGCATCGCAGCCAGCAAGTGGTCGACGGTCACGTGAATGTGCTGATGGCGGTCTGCGTTGGCCTGTGCCGCCCCAAATGCGCGCCGAACCGACTTGACGTATTGTTCAAGTTGAAGCTGCTGTTCGGCCATCCTCGTCTCCTTCCGTGCCGCGGATTCGGTACCAGATGCGCGGGTCGAGCGAAAGCGTCCGACTGCGCCAGATGCGATCGCCAGGCCGGGACGATTCGCCGGGAATGCGCCGCGCAGTCGCCGGCGTTTGGAGTAAGAGGGACGTACGATGAGACCGGGGCGAGCAATCTGGATCGTCCTCTTCGCGTGTCAGCCGCTCGCGGAGCCGACGCCCGTCAAAGCGCCTCCTTTCGTCCCCCCCGCGCCCGATGCCGGCGGCGGCATGGACGGGGGCGTGACCACCAGCTCGGGCAGCGTCGAGGCCGACGGCGGAGCACCGCCGGTGGAGCCGACCGCCAACAAGCGCGATACCGACCCCATGGCGCTTCACGCCGAGACGCAAGACGAGCTCTTGGCGCTTTTCTCCATCAAGCCGCTCACGGGCAAGGAGCAGAAGGTCATCCTGCCGGAGCCGTTCCTGAAGAACGTCTTCAACGTGGGGAGCTCGCACCACGCGAACCAGGGAAACAAGGCGCTTTCCAGCCACTCCATCTCCAAGGCCCAGTGCCTGGCCGGGCTCGGCAAGATCGTCTTGCAGACTCCCGAGCAGAAGAAGGCGTGCGGCGGCGACAACATGGTGCCGGTCCACTTGCCGGGCAAAGATCCCTACTTCTGCATCGACATCTTCGAGTTCCCCAACAAGGCCTGCGAGCTGCCGGTGGTGTGGATGCCGCCCACCTACGCCAAGAAGGTGTGCGAGCTCCAGGGCAAGCGCCTTTGCTCGCAGATCGAGTGGCAGGTGGCGTGCCGCGGAGATCCCGACAGCGGCCCCGACCGCAAGTACGCCTACGGCGACAAGCTCGATCTCGACGTGTGCAATACACGCAAACCGCCGCGCGGCGCCTGCAGCCCCATCAGCATCGATCGCGCCTGGGCCACCTGCAACACCGACTCCGAGCCTGCGGGCTCGTTTCCCCAGTGTCGCTCGCGCTTCGGCGTGTACGACCAGCACGGCAACGTCGCCGAGATCATGATGCGCCGCGACGAGAACGGTCAGGTGGTGAGCCAGCTGAAGGGCAGCGCCTGGTTCTACGAGCCCATCGCGCGCGAGCCGGGCGTGCCCGCCAAGGCCTCACAAAAGGGCATCGAAACGTACCCGGACACATGCAACTTCGACCCCCGCTGGCACGTGGAGCCCATCGTCAACGCCTGGCACGTGAACTACCACCTGGGTTTTCGCTGCTGCAAGAGCGTGCCCTGAGGGGGCTTCGTTCACGAGATCGTCAGCGCGGGGCGAAGAACAGCTTGGATTCGCCCACGTGCTCCGGAGCTGGGTAGGGCACCGCACGAATCGCCTTCTCGAGGCATGCCTGCGTGGCCGTGCACGCGGGAGCGCCCTCCCACGGCGAGCACGCCACCGACGACACGGCGCCGGAGACGCCCACCTGCAGTCGACAGGTGACATTGTTGCATGCACTTTGCAAGCATGGCGCGAAGTCCGCTTCGTGGGCGTGCGTCGTCTCGATGGCCCGCATTCCCGTGGCGCCGAAGGGTTCGAAGTCGGTGCCGCGGAGCGCCCCGCCGCGGCGCGGAGGTGGGCGCACGGGCGGGT
>JABFRG010000382.1 GCA_013141295.1 Polyangiaceae bacterium | reverse complement strand
TTCTAGTGTCGGTTCGCGGTATGCTGCCTTCGATCGTCGGCGCGCTCCTGCTCGCTGGCTGCGCGCGCATTCTCGACCTCGAGGTGCTTCCCGCCAAGGCGCAGCGCCAGGTCGACGCGGGCCAGGGAGTCGACGCCCCGGCTCCCCTGTGTTCTCTCGGCAACCCGCGCCCCTGCGACGGGAGCTGCCCGCACCAGCTCTGCGACGACTTCGATTCCGCGGACGGAACGTTCCCCGACTGGATACCCACGTTGGCCACGAACCCATATCTGCTCAACGGGGGAACGCTGGCCTTCGCTGCGCCCGGCGCACAGCAATCGGCGTATCGGCTGGTCGCGCGCGTGCCCGGCGGCGCGTCCAAGTCATCTGCGGCGCTCGTTTCGCATCGCATGGAGGTTCCGGTCGACGTGGACGCCCCATCGGCCGTCGTTTTGGCATTCGACATGCGTGTGGAGTCGGCGTCGTTCGCAGCGGGAGACGGCGGTACCGACGAGAGCGCCGTCCTGGCTTCGTTGTCCGCCTACGACGCGCGCGACCGCTTGCCCGGCATCGCGCTGGCGCTTCGGAGCGACGGCCTTACGCTTCTGGTGGCGAACGACCTTCTGTTCGCGGATACCCCGCCGGCACCGCGACCGATCCTCGACCCCGCCGTCTATTCGGGAATACGCAGCTCGTGGCTCCGGTACGTGCTCTTCCTGGGGACTGCCGAGGCCGCTGCCCGCGCGTCGCTGCGCTCCTGCCCTCGGTCGGGGATGGTGGTGGCGGCTTCGCTTCTCGGCTCGCCGGGAGAGGTATGTGTGACGGCACCGCCGACCCTCGACCGAGCTGCGCTCCGCCGCGCCCTCGCTTCCGTCGGCCCCACCCTGCGCGCCGAGGGCGCCGTGGAGATTCACTACGACAACGTCTTCGTGGATCGCCTTTAGTAGCTACAGGCCCAGGGCCTTGCGGAAGTGCGCATTGAGGAAGACTTCGCCCGGGTCGAGCTCGGCGCGCACCCGGAGGAAGTCGTCCCACCGTGGATACTGCTTGCGCAGGTACGTGGCGCCGGGGAAAACCCGTGCTAGGTTCCCCGGATCCCATGAAACGCTCGCTTTTGGCCCGCCTTTCGCTGCTTTCCTTGTTCGCTGCCAGTTGCGCGTCCGAGCCGGCGTCGAGTGGCGAGGGCGGCGACGACGAGGGGTCGGCCGACTTCACCGCTGGCGCCAAGCTCACGCTCCCGGCGGAGACGGATACGGCGAGCAACCTGGCGGCGCTCCCGCTCGACGCGACCAAGGCCGAGAACGGCGCGTTTCTCGACGTGCGCGGCGTGGGCGACTCCGGGTGGGCGGAGACCAAGCATCCGCTCCCGGCCACGTTCGGCGCGACGCTCGACAAGTTCGGCAACGCGTACCGCGGTGACCTCTCGTTCATCAACTGGGAGACCGTGGTGGGCGAGAGCTGCCAGACCTGGGGCAGCGCCTCGTTCTACTTCGTCTCGCGGCGGGAGAACCTGGACCAGCTCTATCAGCGCGGTTTCAATCTGGTGGGCAACGCCAACAATCACGCCCGCGACTGCTCGGCGGGGCCCGATGCCGACGGCAAGATCGTCGGCGGCGAGCTCATGACCGCCTCGCACATGGCGGCGGCCAGTGCCGGGAAGACGTGGCTGTGGGCCGGTGTTGGCAAGGGCGACCCCACCGACACCAAGCTGCAGACCTTCACCGTGAAGGGCAAGACCATCACCGTGGCCCTCGGCAGCGGGTACTTCGGTAGCGCGCGTTCGTGCGCGAACTCGGTGTGTGCCAACCAGGTCGAGATGGCCATGCAGAAGGTGCTGGCCACCAAGGCGCAGATTCGCATCTTCGCCATTCATTGCATGGAAGTGGGGAGCCCCACCTACTGCGGGACCGAGGTCACCGACGCTGGCAAGCGCTTCATCGAGCTGGGCGGCGACGTGGTGTTCGGGCATGGGCCCCACGTTTGGCGACCGGTGTACGTGGTGCGCAAGAAGGCCGGCACCTCCACCAACGGCAGCTCCACCGGCGTGCTCTTCCAGAGCCTCGGCAACTTCGCGCATCCGGCGCTCAGCGATCAGGAGAAGAACCTCATCGGGCGCGCGCTCTTCGATCTCTCGGATCTCAAGCTCCGTCAGGTGCAGGTGCTTCCGGTGCGGAACTACCGCGAAGGCGCCGCCCCGGAGCGCCTGGGCCGCGTGCGCTTCTCTGCGCCGCCGCTGGCCGAGATCGAGGGCAACCTGACCTTCACGGCGCACCCTGGGCAGCAGGGATCGGGCTTCGCCAACGTGAAGCCGTGAACTGAGACGGCCGCGGACGGGGGCCAATCGTCCGGGCCACGCGGTGGACGCGGGCAAGTTGCGGAAAGGTGCGGGCGGAGGGCGCTGGCACGCGTGGTGCTCTATGGGCGGATGCGGAAGGGCGAGCGCGCCGTCCTTCTCTGACCCGTGGCACCAACGAAAGGAGCAATTCGCTACGCAACGAGAAGGACCGCGTTCCCACGCGGGCAGCTGAAGAGGCCGGGCGCAAGGAGGCGCCTGGGGGCTGCACCGGGGAGAGTGGTCGAAATCTGGCACATACCGCAGTGCCGTGTCGAGGTCTGGAAGCGTAAGGGGTGCCTTCACCGGCATGCTCGTGCGCCTACGCTCGGGGCGGACGCACCT